>JASGGS010000070.1:0-18733 GCA_047602685.1 Sphingobium sp. | reverse complement strand
GGCCGCCTCTTCCACGTTGTCCTCGATGATCTGCGAGAACGAGAAGTCGACGCCCGGGTACTTGGACTGGAGCTTGGCCGAAAGGTCCGCGACCAGCTTTTCCTTGGTCATCCCGCTGGGCCATTCGTCGAAGGGCTTGAGCGGGACGAAGTATTCGACGTTGAAGAAGCCGGTGGCATCGGTCCCGTCGTCCGGACGACCATGGGCCGACAGCACCGAGGTCACTTCGGGATAGGCCATGATGTCGCGCCGGATCGCGCGCGCCGCCGGTTCGCCGGCATCGAGCGAGATCGCCGCGGGCAGCGAAGCGCGGATATACATGTTGCCTTCTTCGAGCTGGGGCAGGAATTCCACGCCCAGCGAACGCACCCCGATGAACGCGCCGATCACCATGGCCGCGCCCGCGCCCAGCGCGAGGACCTGGTTGCGGAAGGCAAAGGCCGCGACCGGTTCATAGACGCGGCGGATGCGCGACACGATCCAGGTCTCGGTCTCGTCGAGCTTGTCGGGCAGGAGCATGGCCGAAAGCGCCGGCGCCACGGTGAACGTGGCGATCAGCCCGCCGATGATGGCATAGGCATACGTCTTGGCCATCGGGCCGAAGATGTGGCCTTCCACGCCCGTCAGGGTGAACAGCGGCAGGAAGCTGGTGATGATGATCGCGGCGGCGAAGAAGATGCCGCGGCTCACCTCGCTCGACGCGCCCAGGATGGCGCCGAAGCGGGTGGCGAGGCTCGCATGGCTGCGGCCATGGTCGATGGCCTCGGACCGCCGGACCATGTGGAGGAAGATATTCTCCACCATGATGACGCTGGCGTCCACCACCAGGCCGAAGTCGAGCGCGCCGACGGACAGCAGATTGGCCGAATCCCCCTTGGCCACGATGATGATGACCGCGAAGGCGAGGGCGAAGGGGATCGTCACCGCCACGATGATCGCGGAGCGCAGGTTGCCGAGGAAAATCCATTGCAGGAAGAAGATCAGCAGGATGCCCTCGACGAGATTGTGCATGACCGTATGGGTCGTCACCTCGATCAGGTCGGAGCGGTCATAGATGCGCTCCAGCTTGACACCGGGGGGCAATATGCCGGTGTCGTTGATCGTCGCGACCTCCTGCTGCACCGCCTTGATGGTCGGCATGGACTGCGCGCCGCGCTGCATCAGGACGACGCCCATCACCACGTCATTGTCATAGCCTTCGCCCGCTATGCCCAGGCGCGGCATGTTGCCGATCTTCAGGTTGGCCACGTCCTTCACGAAGACCGGCGTGCCATTGTCGTTCGCGACCAGGGTGTTGTTGATCTGGTCGGCCGACTGGATCAGGCCGATGCCGCGCACGATGGCCGCCTGCGGGCCGAAATTGATCGTCTGGCCGCCGACATTGCCGTCGGACTTGGAAATGGCCGCGATCACCTGCTGCACCGTCACATTGTGCGCGTTGAGGCGGCCATTATCGACCACGATCTCGTAATTGCGCAGCTTGCCGCCCCAGCCGGTGACGTCCACCACGCCCGGAATGCGCTTGAAGCGGCGCTGGAGCACCCAGTCCTGCAGGGTCTTCAGGTCCATGACCGAATAGCCCTCGGGCGCGCGCAGGCGGTAGCGGTAGATTTCGCCGATGGGCGATGTGGGCGAGATTTGCGGCTGCGCCCCGTCGGGCAACTGGCCGTTGAGCTGGCCGAGGCGGCCCAGCACCATCTGCTGCGCCTGCTGATAGTCCACGTCATAGGTGAACTGGATCTTGATGTCGGACAGGCCGAACAGGGAGATGGAGCGGACCGCCGTGATATGCGGAATGCCCGCGATCGCGATCTCGATGGGGATGGTGACGTTGCGCTCTATCTCCTCGGCCGACGTGCCGTTGGCCTGCGTCAGCACCTCGACCATCGGCGGCACCGGGTCGGGATAGGCTTCGATGTTGAGGTTGTAGAAGCCGATCCCGCCCGCCAGGATCATGCCCACGAGCGCGACGATGACGAGGATGCGCTGCTTCAGCGCGGTGGCGACGAGGCCGTTCATGCGCCCAGGCCCGCCTCGTTCACGAAGATGGCGCCGCTGGTCACGATCCGCTCGCCCGGCTTCAGGCCGCTGACGATGGTGTCATAGCCGTTCGCGCTGTCGCCCACCTTGACGAGGCGGGTCCAGAGCAGGCCGTTGCGGCCCACCACCCATACGCGCGCGCTGTCGCCTTCATGGATCACGGCCATGGAGGGGACCAGCAGGGCGGAGCCGGTGACCTGGCGGCGGATGGAGAAGCTGGCGAACATCTGCGGCTTCAGGGCCAGATCGGGATTGGCGACCGTCGCGCGCACCGGCAGGCGGTGCGTGCCGGCGTCCAGTTCCGGCGACACATTGTCGATGGTCGCGCTGAACACACGGCCCGGATAGGCGGGCGTCGTCACCTGCAC
The DNA here is from genome assembly GCA_047602685.1 of Sphingobium sp. Lineage (GTDB taxonomy): Bacteria > Pseudomonadota > Alphaproteobacteria > Sphingomonadales > Sphingomonadaceae > Sphingobium. The sequence continues at coordinate 16,325 of JASGGS010000070.1, read as the reverse complement.
CATGTCCCCGACATGGACGCTGGGCGCGTCGCGCTCGGACACCTGCGCGACCAGCCAGACGCGGCTGAGGTCGGAGATGGTGAGGAGCGGGGAGGAGCCGCCCGCCGTCACATATTGGCCCGGCGCCACGTCGCGGCTGGCGATGGTGCCCGACACGGGGGAGCGGAAGACGCTCTTCATCGATCCGCCCGCCGGGTTGCCGAGGATAGAGAGGCGGTCCCGCGCGGCGGACGCGGCGGCATCGGCCGCGCGCATGTTCGACTGCGCGGCCACCAGGTCCGCCTGCGCCTGCCGATAATCCTTCTCCGCGCCGCCCGCCGTCTGGAATATGGCCTGCTGGCGGGTCGCGTTCGCCTGCGCCGTGCCGAGCTGCGCGGCGGCGGTGGCGCGCTGCGCGGCGGCGGCGAGCATGGCGTTGCGCGCCTCCACGAAATCGGTCGAGCTGATCGAGAAGAGCGGCTGGCCCTGGTTCACATGCTGGCCCGCCTGCACATAGACATCGCCGATCTGGCCGGAGACGGGGAGGAGGACGGGCGTCGAATGATCGCCGTTGACCGCGATCAGGCCGGTCGCTTGCACGCTGTTGGGGTCGGTGCCCGTGCCCACCGTCTGCGTGGTGAGCTGCTTCATCTGCTCCGGCGTGGGGCGGAAGGCGCCGGGCGGCGTCCTGTCCTCCGGCAGGGGCGCGGGCTGCAACGCCCAGCCGATGATCGAGACCAGGATGTAGAGGATGACGGCGGCGCCCGCGGCCAGTCCCAACAGGCGTATCTGCTTGCGCTTCGTCAGGCGGGTGGCGGGCGGCAAGGCTTCGAGGGTGTGGGCTTCGGACACGGGCGATACTCTTTCGATCGGACTTTCGTGCCCGCACGCTATCCGCCCGCGCCTGTCGCGGGCCCAACGCCGGGATTAAATTTTTGTCATCTTGGGGGCGGGCATGCCGGTCCGATCCATCGCCGCCTGCCCAAGCGCGGCGAGTGCGGAATTTGGGAATCCATATATTTCAGATATTTAGAGAATTACAGCCGACATTGCCTTCGATCAGGCCGGTAATTGCATTGCATCATGCAACCTTTCTCCTATCTTTGTCCGGCTCCTCTCACCGCCTCCGGGCGCCCTCATCCGGAAAGACCCTCCCCATGGCCCATTCCAAGCTGTTCGAGCCGATCGCCATCGGCGACGTCTCCCTTGCCAACCGAATCGTGATCGCCCCCATGTGCCAATATTCGGCGGAGGACGGGCGGATGACCGACTGGCATGTCCAGCATCTGGGCACGCTCGCGCAATCGGGCGCCGCGCTCCTTACCATCGAAGCGACGGCGGTCGTGCCGGAGGGGCGGATCAGCCATGCCGATGTCGGCCTGTGGGACGACGCGACGGAGGCCGCCATGGCCCGCGTGGTCGAAAGCGTCCGCCGCTGGTCGGACATGCCCGTCGCCGTCCAGCTCGCCCATGCGGGCCGCAAGGCATCGACCGACCTGCCGTGGAAGGGCGGCCGCCAGATCGCGCCGGGCGACGCCCAGGGCTGGCAGACGGTCGCCCCCTCCGCCCTGGCGTTCGAGGCCGGTGAAAATCCCCCGGTCGCGCTCGACCGTGCCGGGCTGGACCGGGTGCGCGACGCCTTTGCCGACGCCGCCCGCCGCGCCGCCCGCATCGGCATCGACGCGGTGCAGATCCACGGCGCCCATGGCTATCTCCTCCACCAATTCCTCTCCCCCCTCTCCAACAGGCGGGAGGATGAGTATGGCGGCAGCCTGGAGAATCGCCTGCGCTTCCCGCTGGAGGTCTTCGACGCGGTGCGCGCGGCCTTTCCGGTCGGGAAGCCCGTGACCTTTCGCGTCTCCGGAACGGATTGGGTCGAGGGCGGCTGGGACATAGAGCAGACCGTCGCCCTCGCCCGCGCGCTGGAGCCGCGGGGCTGCTCGGCCATCCATGTATCGAGCGGCGGCCTCGATCCGCGCCAGCGGATTCCGGTGGGGCCGAGCTATCAGGTGCCGCTGGCCCGCGCGGTGAAGCAGGCCATATCCCTCCCCGTGGTCGCGGTCGGCCTCATCACCGATTTCGAACAGGCGGAGGCGATAGTCGCGACCGGCGACGCGGACCTTATCGGGCTGGCCCGCACCATCCTCTACGATCCGCGCTGGCCCTGGCATGCCGCCGCGCATCTGGGCGCGCAGGTCCGGGCGGCGCCGCAATATCTGCGCAGCCAGCCGGCCCGCTATCGCGACCTCTTCCTCCCGCCCGACGCGGCTTGATCGTCCGTCCATTCTCCCTGACCGCGCGCGGGCCGGGCGTTGACGCTCCCGGTGTCCCGGCCCAGCCTTTCCCGCGCAAGAGGGAGAGACGGACATGCCGAGGATTTCCATCGCGACCGCCGGCCGCGCGCGGCCGGTCCCCGCGCCGGACGGGATGGAGGGCGGGGAGGGGACGCTCGCCTATTTCGACGGCCCGCATGATCCGGTCCATCTCCATCTTCACCGGCTGGCGCGGGATGCCGGGCTGCGCATGACGCCGCACGGCGTCGACCGGCTCGCTTATGTCTGGCAGGGCGCGGTGGAGGCGGGCGGACGCCTGCTGGACGAAGGATCGACCCTCATCGTCGGGCGAGGCGGGACGCTGGACATGACCGCTCGCGACGATTCCATCCTGCTCCTCTTCGCCCCCGGCAAGGAGGCGCGGCCGGAGAGGCCGCATGGCGGCGGCGGCCCTGTCCGCCTCCTCCTCCCCCGCGCGCTCGTGCCACGGGTGCCGGACCGCACGGGCAGCGGCACGACCGGCGCGCTCCACGCGGACGGGCGCTCCGCCCCCTCGCCGCTCTGGTTCAACGAGAACAGCCTCGCCGGACGTGCGGAGGCGCCGACGGACGCGGAGGCCCTGCGCGGCACCCATGCCCATCCGGAGGACGAGATCATCTTCATCACCGGGGGCCAGGTCAGGCTCGGCCGGCGCCTCTACGGGCCAGGCACCGCGCTCGCCATCGCGGCGCACACGCTCTACGGCTTCTCGCCGGGACCGGAGGGGGTGAGCTTCGTCACCTTCCGCCCCGCCCCGGCCGACAGCATCCGCTTCGCCACGGGTGGCGGCTATGCCGAATCGACCTATTTCCGCGGCGTCGGCCCCATCGCCTATCTGGAGCCGGTCGCGGGCTGAGCGTTCAGCCCGCCAGCACCTCGTCGGGCGTCCCCGCCTTGGCGCGGCGGCTGCCCGTCAGGCCGAAGAACAGCGCGCCGAGCAACGTGCCCAGGACGGAGATCAGCAGGAAGGGCGTATAGCTGCCCGTATAGTGCAGCGTGATGCTGAGGATCACCGATCCCACCGCCGTCCCCAGCCCGATCATGGTGGTGAGGAGGCTCAGCAGCAGGCTGAAATTCTTCACGTCGAAGCGGCGGGAGATGAGATAGGCGCCGACATCGCTTTCCGCCCCCTGCGCGAAGCCGATGACCGCTATGCCGATGGCCAGCATGCCGAAGGCCGCGATAGGCGAGGCGAGGATCAGATAGCCGATGGCGGGCAGGCCCAGCGTGGCGATGGCGACCAGATGCGGCTCCACCCGGTCCAGCGCCAGCCCGCTCAGGAAGCGTCCCACGATCACGCCCATGGCATAGAGCGACATCATCCAGGTCGCATTGGCGCTGGAGACGCCGCTGTCCATCACCACCAGCTTGAGCTGGGAGGAGGCGAAGACGCCGGGGATATTGACCAGGAACATGCCCGCGATGATCAGGAGCAGCGTCGGATGGCGCAGCAACCGGCCGAGTTCCGCCCGGCTGAGCCTTGCGGGCGGCGATGCCTTTTGCGGCGTCTCCGCCGCGGCGCGCCGCTCCGTCCGGCCCATCATGACGATCGCGGCGAGGCCGCCCAGGCCGGTGATCGCGGCCATCGCATAATAGCCCGCGCGCCAGCCCTCCGCATCGATCAGCGCGCCCATGGTCGGCGCGGCGATCGCGCCGATGAGCGGCGGGGCGGTCATGGCCAGCGAGAGGGCGATGCCGCGCGCGCTGTCGAACCGCTCCACGATCACCCGGCAGAAGACGAGCGAGGTGGTGAGGATGCCGAATATGTGCTGCGCCACCCAGATCGCGAAGAACTGCGCGATATTGCCGGTCATGAAGGTGAAGGCGAGAAAGCCCAGCGGCAGGGCGGTGAAGCCGATGATCGCGGCGAGGCGCGATCCGAAACGGTCCGTGAACCGCCCGGCAAAGGGGACGAACAGCAGGTTGATGAGGGGTATGGAGCCGATCAGCGCGAACTGCGCCTTGGACCAGCCGAATTCCTGGATCAGCGCGGGGCCGAACAGGCTCATCGTATAATGGCTGAGCGCGGAGCCGAGGCCCATGCCGAGGCTGGCCGCCAGCAAGGGCTGCCAGTGCCGCCCGAATTCCTTCAGATACATCATCGCCTCTCCCCGGCCCGTCCGTCCGGACCTTTGATGGGCGGCAATCTGCCTCACCGGGACCGATACGTCATCCTCTTATTGACACCTTGCCGTATCTTTTTATGTCGCGGCCGGGATCATAGGGGAAGACGCGTTCCCGGCCTATGGGGCGAAGAGGAGCGCCGGCGCTTCGAGCAATGTCTTGAGAGCCTGGGCAAAGCTGGCCGCGTCCCAGCCGTCCACCACCCGGTGATCGCAGCTGAGGGACAGGTTCATCAGGGCCGCGCGCCTGATCGCGTCCCCCTCGAACACCGGCCGCTCGACGATGCGATTGGGCGCGACGATCGCCACTTCGGGCCGGTTGATGACGGGCGTGGAGGCGATTCCGCCCAAGGGGCCGAGCGAGCTGATGGTGATGGTGGAACCGGACAGTTCCTCGCTCGTCGCCTTGCCTGTGCGCGCCGCTTCCGCCAGCCGGGCGATCTCCCGCGCAAGCTGCCAGATATTGCGGTCCTGCGCATCGCGGATGACCGGCACCATCAGCCCCGCGCCGGTCTGCGTCGCCACGCCCATATGGACGCGGCCATGGCGGGTGACGATCCCGGCCTCGTCGTCATGGCGCGCGTTCATCATCGGAAAGTCCGGCACGGTGCGGCAGATGGCGGCGATAAGGATGGGGAGGAGGGTGAGCTTCGGCCGCTCGCCGCGACGCGCGTTGAGCTGCGCGCGCAGGGTTTCGAGCGCGGTCATGTCGATCTCCTCCACATAGGAGAAGTGCGGGATATGCCGTTTCGATTCCGCCATGGCCTGTGCGATGCGGCGGCGCAGGCCGATGACCTTCACCGTCTCGTCGGGGCGGACGCGGCTCGCCTGCGGCGGCGAATAGCCCTCCGCCTGCCCATAGCGCAGGAAGGCATCGAGATCGGCATGGCGGATATGGTCGCCCTCGGCGCGGACCTGGGCGAGGTCTATGCCCAGCGCCCTGGCGCGGGCGCGCACAGCGGGGGAGGCGAGGGGTTTGCGCCGTTCGGGATCGGACGCGGCTTTCAGTGATTCCGCCTCCGGCAGGCGCGGGTCCGATATCAGTGCCGGACTGTCCTCTTCCACGCCCGGCGTCTCGGCCGAGATCTCCTCCTCCGCCTCTCCCGATATGTCCGGCGCGCTCTCCTCGTCCGTCTCGATCACCGCCAGCATCGCGCCGATGGCCACCTGATCGCCCGGCTCCCCCGCCAGCTCGACCACCGCGCCCGCCACCGGCGATTCCAGTTCGATGGTCGCCTTGTCCGTCATCATGTCGGCCAGGCGCCCGTCCTCGGCCACATGGTCGCCCGGCTTCACATGCCATGCGACGATCTCGGCCTTGGCGATGCCCTCGCCGATATCGGGGAGGCGGAAGGTGAAGCGTGCCATATCAGTCCCTGAGGATGCGTTTGAGGGCTTCGCGGATGCGGACGGGGCCTGGGAAATAGGCCCATTCGAGGCTGTGCGGATAGGGCGTGTCGAACCCGGTGACGCGCTCGACCGGCGCCTCCAGCGACCAGAAGCAGCGTTCCTGCACCAGCGCCGACAGCTCCGCGCCGAATCCCCCGGTGCGCGTCGCCTCATGCACGACCAGGCAGCGCCCGGTCTTGCGCACCGACCGCTCTATGGCCTCGATGTCGAGGGGGACGAGGGTGCGCAGGTCGATGATCTCCGCATCCACCTCGCCGATCTCCGCCACGGTGTTGAGGGCGACATGGACCATGGTGCCGTAGCAGAGGATGGTGACGTCCCTCCCCTCCCGCGCCACCGCCGCCTGTCCCAGCGGTACGCGATAATGCCCCTCCGGCACGTCCGCCGCCGGATGGCCCGCCCAACTGTCCACCGGCCGGTCGTAATGGCCGTGAAAGGGGCCGTTATAGAGGCGCTTCGGCTCGAAGAAGAGGACGGGATCATTATCCTCTATGCAGGATATCAGCAGCCCCTTGGCGTCATGGGGGTTGGATGGGATGACGGTCTTCAGGCCGGAGACATGGGTGAATATGCCCTCCGGCGACTGGCTGTGCGTCTGCCCGCCGAATATGCCGCCGCCAAAGGGGGAGCGGACAGTCAGCGGCGCGGTGAACTCCCCCGCCGAACGATAGCGCAGCCGCGCCGCCTCGCTGACGAGCTGGTCGAGCGCCGGGTAGATATAGTCGGCGAACTGTATCTCCGTCACCGGCCGCAGGCCGTAGGCGCCCATGCCGATGGCCACGCCCATGATGCCGCATTCGGTGATCGGCGTGTCGAACACGCGCGCCGTTCCATATTTCTTCTGGAGGCCCGCCGTCGCGCGGAAGACGCCGCCGAAATAGCCGACATCCTCCCCCATAACGACCACTTTGTCGTCGCGCGCCATGGCGACGTCCAGCGCGCTGTTGATCGCCTGAACCATGGTCATGCCGGTGCCGGGCAGGGCGGCGGGAGCGTCCGCCCCGCTCACAGGCCCGCCGCCTTGCGCTCGTCGATCATCTGCCGGCGCTGTTCCTTCAGGTGCCAGGGCATCTCCTCGAACACGTCCTCGAACAGGGTGTCGAAGGGCTGGTGGAGGCCGTGGCCGAGTATGCCGTTCTTCTCGGCTTCCTTCTGCGCGGCGCGCACCTCCTCCGCCACCTCGCGGTCCATCGCGGCGTGGCGCTCCTCGTCCCACTCGCCGAGCAGGATGAGATGGTCGCGCAGCCGCCGGACCGGATCGCCCAGCGGCCATGCGGCCGCCTCCGCGGCGGAGCGATAGGCGGACGGGTCGTCGGAGGTCGAATGCCCCTCCGCGCGATAGGTGAAATGCTCGATCAGCGTCGGTCCGCGATTGGCCCGCGCCCGCTCCGCCGCCCAGCGCGTCGCGGCATGGACGGCCAGCGCGTCGTTGCCGTCCACGCGCAGCGACGCGATGCCATAGCCTATGCCCCGCGCCGCGAATGTCGTCGCCTCCCCGCCCGCGAACCCGGCGAAGGAAGATATGGCCCACTGGTTGTTGACGATGTTGAGGATCACCGGCGCGCGGTAGACGGAGGCGAAGGTGCAGGCGCTGTGGAAATCGCCCTCCGCCGTCGATCCTTCCCCGCACCATGCCGCCGCGATGCGGCTGTCGCGCCGGGCGGCGCTCGCCATCGCCCACCCCACCGCCTGCGGATATTGGGTGGTGAGGTTGCCGGAGATGGAGAAGAAGCCCTTGTTCCGCACCGAATACATGATGGGCAGCTGCCGCCCCTTCAACCGGTCGGCCCGGTTGGAATAGATCTGGTTCATCATGTCCTCCAGGCTCCAGCCCCGGGCGATGAGCAGCCCCTGCTGGCGATAGGAGGGAAAGAGCATGTCGTCCTGGTCGAGCGCGAAGGCGGCGGCGACCGACACCGCCTCCTCGCCCAGGCTCTTCATGTAGAAGCTGGTCTTGCCCTGGCGTTGCGCGCGGAACATGCGGTCGTCGAACGCGCGGGTCAGCGCCATGGCGCGCAGCATGCGGCGCAGCGTCTCGGCGTCGAGCCGGGGGTCCCACGGCCCCACCGCCTGCCCGTCATCGTCCAGCACGCGGATCAGCTCATAGGCCAGCTCGCGGAAGGCGGCGGGGCTTTCGCCCGTGTCGGGCTGGCGCGCAAGCCCGGCGGGCGGCACGGCGACGGCGCTGAAATCGGCTTCCTCGCCGGGCCGGGAGGGCGGCTCCGGAACATGCAGCTCCAGGGAGGGGCGGTTGCTGGGCGGCGGCTGTGTCATCATCCTCTTCTCGTGGATTATGACGCAGCAGATACGAAAAGGTTGCTGCGCCACGGGGCCTTGCGCCTTTATGATCCCGACTATTGCAGGATCGCAACATTCGTTGTCATCCGGGGTTTCAACAGGCCAGGGCTTTACTGGGATGGACGGCAGGAGAGGCATGTGACCGATTTCGATTTCGCGCTGGGCGAGACGGCGGACATGATCCGCGAGACGGTGCGGCGCTTCGCCGCGGACCGGATCGCGCCGCTGGCCCGGCGCATAGATGCGGAGGACTGGTTCCCGCGCCTGCTATGGCCCGACATGGGCGCGCTCGGCCTCCACGGCATCACGGTGGGGGAGGCGGATGGCGGCCTCGGCCTCGGCTATCTGGAGCATGTGGTGGCGCAGGAGGAGGTGGCGCGGGCCTCCGCCTCCGTGGGCCTCAGCTATGGCGCGCATTCCAATCTCTGCATCAACCAGATCCGCCGCTGGGCCAATGCGGAGCAGAAGGCGCGCACCCTGCCGAAACTGATCTCCGGCGAGCATGTCGGCGCGCTCGCCATGTCGGAGGCGGGGGCCGGATCCGACGTCATGTCCATGACGCTGAAGGCGGAAAGGCGCGGCGACCGCTATATCCTGAACGGCGCCAAATATTGGATCACCAACGGGCCGGAGGCGGACGTGCTGGTCGTCTATGCCCGGACGGACGCGGCGGCGGGATCGCGCGGGATCACCGCCTTCCTGATCGAGCGCGGCCTTGCCGGTTTCTCCATCGGGCAGAAGATCGACAAGATGGGCATGCGCGGATCGCCCACCGCCGAACTGCTGTTCGAGGATTGCGCGGTGCCGGAGGAGAATGTGCTGGGCGAGGCCGGGCGGGGGGCCGCGATCCTGATGTCGGGCCTCGACTATGAACGGGCCGTGCTGTCGGGCATCCAGCTCGGCATCATGCAGGCCTGCCTCGACACGGTTTTGCCGTTCGTGCGGGAGAGGCGGCAATTCGGCCGGCCCATCGGCGCCTTCCAGTTGATCCAGGCCAAGGTGGCGGACATGTATGTCGCGCTCAATTCCGCCCGCGCCTATGCCTATGCGGTGGCGCGCGCCTGCGATGCGGGGCGCACGACCCGCTTCGACGCGGCGGGCGCGATCCTGCTGGCCAGCGAGAATGCGGTGCGCGTCTCGCTGGAGGCGGTGCAGGCGCTGGGCGGCGCGGGCTATACGACGGACTGGCCGGTCGAGCGCCTGATGCGCGACGCCAAGCTGCTCGACATCGGGGCGGGCACCAAGGAGGTGCGGCGCATGCTCATCGGGCGCGAACTGATCGGGGTCTAGGACCGCTTCGTCATTGCGAGCGTAGCGAAGCAATGACGATTCAAGCCAAAGCCATGTCTAGGTCGCGCCGGTCCGCGCCAGCAGCCGGTCCAGATGCGCGCCGAAGTCGCGCCGCCGCCAGTAATGGAGGAAATTGGTGTAGACGCGCAGGCAGTTGCGCGCCGGGTCCACGTCGCGGAACATCGGATCGAGCGGCCCGCTGGCATGGACGCATTCCGGCAGCCGGAACCGGATGATCTCCGGAAAGGCGAGCACCCGCGCCACCCCCATCGCCGCCATGTGGAGGGTCAGATGCTCCTCCAGCGCCTCGACGCTGATCGCGGGGCCGCCATGGGCGCGATATTCCGCCGCGAACAGGGCGAGCAGGCCGGGCAGGTGTCGGTGCCATATGTCGCCATGGGCCGCGCTCAGACCGCCCCAGAGCGCGGAGCCGAAGCTGATCTGGCCCACGCGGCCCCAGTCGATCAGGCCGCAATGGAGCGCGTCCCCCTCATCCCGCCAGAACCAGATATTGTCGATATGCGCGTTCCAGTGGCACAGCGCGATCAGGTCCGGATTGCCGGTGAGGAAATGCTGTATGACCGCCTCATGCTCGCGGATGCGGTGCGCGTCCCGCCGTATCCGCGCATGGAAGTCCGGGGCGCGCAGCTCCTCCGGCAGGAGCTGCGGCGCGGCCTCGGCAAAGGCGATGCAGCGGCCCAGTTCCGCATCCAGCTCCGCCGCGCTGTAGCGGATCGGGTCGGCCGAACCGGCCGCGGCGTCCCAGGGAAAGCGTGTTTCGATGCCGGGCGCCAGATCGCCCGCCTTGTGCGCCGCCGCCAGCCGGGCGAGCGCCGTCACCGACGCGCGATAATAGGGCAGCGGATCGGCCATGGTCTCATGGTCCAGGCATTTGCGGCGATGCGGCTCTATGGGCGGCCGGCCGAAGGCGATGCGTTCCGTGACGACGATGCCCGTGCCCGTCTCCGCCTCATAATCCGCGAAATAGCCGGTCGGCACGCGGATCGGGAAGCCGGGGAGGCGGGACAGCGCGACGAAGCGCGCCTCGCTGTCCATCTCCGTGCGCTGCCAGTCGCGCCGCGCGTCGGTGAAATCGCGCGAGAATTTCAGGAACAGGTCCCGGTGCAGCCCCGGTTCCGCCTTCGCATAGTCGACGCCCAGATAGAATTTATGGCCGGTGCTCCCGCCCGCGCAGGGCTCCAGCGCCGTTATGCGGGTGACCGCATTGTCCGGGCCGATGGCGCCGAACGCGCGGAACGCCGTCGTCAGGAAATCCGCGCCCATCGCGCGGAACGCCTCGACATGGGCGGGGATGAGGAGGCCGGTCGCGTCCCCGCGCGCATGGTCGATCATCATCGGTTCGGCATGGATGGTCATGGGCGGCCGGACTGTCCCACCGCCCGCCCTCTCAGTAAACCGGCTCCAGCATCCGCGCGACATGTTCCGCCGGGGCGATGCGGCCCGGTCTTTCCTTGCCCGCTATGGTGGTGCGGTGCATCACCCGCGCCTGGTCCGTATAGGGCGCGACGCGATGCATCAGGCCCTGATTGTTCCAGATCACCAGATCGCCCACCGACCAGTCATGGGTGTAGACGAAATCGGGCTGCGCGGCCCATTGCATCAGGCGCCACAGCAGCGAGCGGCCATTGGGTCCCGGCCAGCCGACGATCGCATCCGCATGCGTGCCCAGCAGCAGGGATTTGCGCCCGTCCTCATGCGTCCACACCAGCGGCTGCTCCATCGGCTCCGCCATGGACCGCCAGCGCGCCAGCCGCTCCTGCGGCGGGACGCCGAAGACCGGGCGCACCGCCGCCTCTATGGTGTGGATGACGCGCAGCTTTTCATAGGCGGCCTTGTCCGCGTCGGGAAGATGCTCATAGGCGGCATAGAGATTGGCGAACTCCGTCGCGCCGCCCTCGCTCGACACATGCCGCGCGGACAGCAATGTCGCCTTGGGCAGGGGCTGGTCGATGGTCACGCCGTCGACATGCCAGAAGAAGGTGCCCAGCACATAATCCGGCTCGCTGTTCAGCGTCCTGTCGAGCGTGATCTTGTAGACATCCTCCGCCGACGCGTCCGATCCGGGGACGGAGCGGGTGAAGTTCACGCGCTCGCCCAGCGCATCGGTGAGGGCGAGCTGCTCCGCATCGCTGACGTCGATTTGCGGGAACAGCAGCACGCCGCGCTCCTCCAGCGCATGCCGGATCGCCTCCACCACATCGGGGTCGGTCAGATGCGCCTTGTCCACATGGACGATGCCGCCGACCAGCGGCTTTATGGGTTCGATACGGACGCTCATGGCTATCTCCTTCTCCTATCCGCTTTTGCTGTGAGGCGATCATGCGCCTCCCCCGCGAGTCGGGTCCAGTGGAGACTAAGATAGCGTACAGTTTCCCGCCTCACCGGCATGCCCGCCACCCGGTCGCCCCGCGCTCCGCCTGGTCGAGGTGGAGATGGTCGGCATGCGCGGCATTATAGTCGGGGGAGAGCACGGTGGAGAACAGGCGGCAGGCGCCGTCGCGCACCGCGCGCAGGAAGGCGGCGCGGGAGGGATCGCCGGTCCAGCCGTCCTTGACCGCGACGCGCCTGCCGTCGGCCAGGCGGAAGGCCGCGATGTCCACCGCGTCCGCCGTCGCATGCTCGCTCCAGTCGCCGGTGCCGCGTCCGTACATGCGGCGGCAATTATAGCTGCCGAACGTGTCGATCCGCGCGACCGCGCCGCCCAGATGCCGCCGCGCGGCCGGTTGCACCACGTCGCGGTTCCACAGGAAGAGGGCGGCGGCGACCGGGCAGGAGGCGCCCAGGTCGGCGGGCCGCCAGCCAAGGTCGAGCGACCCTCCGCCGCGCAGCCGCACGGCATCGTCATATCCGCATCGGCCCTGCCGCCGCTCCGGCAGCGGCGTGAAGCGGACGTCCGCCTTTTCCAGCAGCATGCGGCACCGCCCCGGCTCGCCGGTCAGCGCCGCCAGCTTGCGCCCGGTGAAGCGGCCCGTCGGATCGCCGAGGTCGAGCGCGGTCCACGGCACGTCCTGCGGATGGCGGCGGCCATAGTCGCGCACGGCAAGGGCGATCGCGGCCGCGACCGCTCCGATCAGCAGCAGGACGGGCAAAAGGGAAGGGCGCATGCCCGCCTAACGCGCCATGCGCCCTCCGGCTCCTGTTTCGCCCGTCCCTGTTTCCCCCCCGTGCCTATTTCAACGTCGAGAGATAGGCCACGATGTCCGCGCGCTGCTTGGCGTCCGCCACGCTGATGACCATGCGCGTGCCCGGCACCGCCTTCATCGGCCCGGCCAGGAAGCGGTCCAGCGTCGCCTTGTCCCAGCTCAGGCCCGACGCCTTGAGCGCGGGGGAATAGTTGAACGCGGTGCTGCCCGCCTTGCGGCCCGCAACGCCCGACAGATTGGGCGCGAGCAGCGCCTTCTGCCCCGCCGCGACGCTGTGGCAGGCGCCGCAGCGCGCCTTGAACTGCGTGCCGCCCGCCGCCGCATCCTGGGCGAGGGCGGGGGAGGTGAAGAGGGCAATCGACAGGAAGGCCGCACCAGCCATGCGGGCAAGGGACATCATCATCTCCATATCGGGACAGCAGGCATCACTTGAGCATGGCAAGTATTTCCGGAGGCTGAACCGGCCCCGTCAAAACCGCACGCCGCCCGATTCCGCCTCGGCCGGGCGCGTGCCCAGCGCCTCGCGGGCCTTGGCGCGCAGATAGACGTAGAGCAGGTGGACCTGCTGGCGCGTCAGTTGCGGAAAGGCGGGCATGCCGCGTTCCTCCAGCGCGCCCTCGTTCAGCACGCTCCACAGCCCGTCCTCGCTCAGCGCGATCTGCGATTCGCGCAAGTCCGGCGCGGGCGATCCGGCGCCGATGAAGTGCATGCCATGGCAGGCGCCGCACATTACCGACATGCCCTTGCCCATCTGGACTTCCTGCTCGTCCAGCTTGAGATCGGGCACGTCCAGCGCATAGACTTTCTTGTCCGGGCCGGGGGAGGGCGGCAGCGTCTTCCTCGCATCCAGCGCGAAGGTTAGCAGGCGGCGCGGCTGCGCCCCATATTTCCACCCGACATTCAGGAATGTGCTCATCGCCGCCGTTGTCCCGCCATAGCCGACGAGGACGGAGACATATTGCCTGCCCTTGGCCGTATAGCTGATGGGCGCCCCGTTGATGCCGAGGCCCGCGTTGAAGCTCCACAGCTTCTTGCCGTCGCCCGCGTCATAGGCGGAGAACCAGCCATTGCCCGCGCCCATGAAGACGAGGCCGCCCGCCGTGCTCAGCGTGCCGCCGTTCCAGATCGTGTCGATGGGCACCTTCCACGCCTGCTTCTGCGTGACGGGGTTCCAGGCCAGGAGGGCGCCCATATTGTCGTCCGGGTCGATCTTCATGCCCATGGCCGTCATGCCGCCCATGGAGAATTCGCCCGGCGGCACATTGGTCGTATATTTCGCCGCCAGCTTCATATGCGGGATGTACACGAGGCCCGTCTTGGGATTGTAGGACATGTCCTGCCAGTTATGCGTGCCCAGCATGGACGGCCAGATGATCGCATCGCCTTCCTGATAGCGAATGCCGGGGGCTTCCACCGGACGGCCGGTCTTCAGGTCGATATGGCTGGCCCATGTCACCTTGCCCGTCTTCTCGGCGGAGATCAGCTTGCCCGTCTCCCGGTCGAGGACGTAGAAGAAGCCGTTGGTGGGCTGCTGCATCAGCACCTTGCGCGGCTTGCCGTCGATGGTGACCGTGGCGGAGATCATGTTGGCCACCGCCTTGTAATCCCAGCTTTCATTGGGATTCTGCTGATAGTGCCAGATATATTTGCCGGTGTCCGCGTCCAGCGCGACGATGGAGGCGACGAACAGATTGTCGCCGCCCCCCGGATTGCGCACCGCCGGGTTGTAAGGGCCCGCATTGCCCACGCCGATATAGATGCGGTTCAGTTCCGGGTCGAAGGTCATGCCGTTCCACACGGTGCCGCCCGTGCCGGTCTTCCAATATTCGCCGCTCCACGTCTTCGCGGCCATCTCCATCACCGGGTCGCCCCTGTTCTCCTCCGGGCTGCCGGGTACGGTGTAGAAGCGCCAGGCCTGCTGGCCGGTCTTCTGGTCATAGGCGGTGACGAAGCCGCGCTGGCCCATGATGTCGGCGCCCGAATTGCCGATGATGACCTTGCCGTTGAAGGTGCGCGGGGCGCCGGTGATGGAATGGAACGTGCCCTTGGGCAGCGTGTCGACGCTCCACTCCACCTTGCCCGTTTTCGCATCGAGCGCGACCAGATGGCCGTCCATCAGCGCGACGAAGACGCGCCCGTCCGCATAGGCGACGCCGCGATTGGCGCCATAGGGCATGCCCTGCTTGGTCCGCCGCGCCTTCCATATCTCCGGATCATAGACCCACAGGACTCTGGAAGTGGGCGCGTCGACCGCATAGACCTTGTTGGTGGAGCCGGTGAAATAGAGGATGCCGTCCACGGCCAGCGGCGTCGCCTGCAACGACACTTCCCCGTCGAGGTCCAGCCAGGAGGCAAGGCCCAGCCTGCCGATATTGGCGGCGGTGATCTGGGTGAGCCGGCTGTACCCCGCCTCGTCCGCGCCGCCGCCATGGCTGGCCCAGTTCGCGCCGGTGCCGGTCGCGGGGGTCTGCTGTTGCTGCGCGGTCAGGGCGGCGGCGGAAACCGCCAGCAGGGCCGATGCGGCAAGGGACAGGGTTCGGACGGTCATATGGCAATCCCCTCTTTGTTCGGTGCGGCGGATCTTTCCGCTCGTCTGTTCGGATCGCGCGGCCGTCGGCGGCCGCATGGATCGATGCGATAGTCTGTTTCATTTGCCGCGCGATCGCGGCGGGCGCGGTCAGCTCAGCCGGATGGAGGATCGCCGGTCCGACGGGGGCACGATCAGGGCGCCGTCCTCCCCCTCCGCATCGGCCACGGTGGGCGCGATGATCAGGCGGTCGATGATCTCCGCGATCTGCTCGACCGTGCAGGCGTCCTTCTGGCTCAGCCACCAGGCCAGCACGTCGATGACGCTGCCGGTCGACCAGACGATGCTGAGGTCGCGCGGCAGCCAGCTCGACTTCTTGCGGGTGCGGGAGGCGAGGAGGCGGGCCTGCCGGATGAACTCCTCCCGCACCGTGCTGGCGGCGCCGCCGGTGAGGAGGGCGGACCAGAGCGTCCGGCGCTCATGGATATAGGCGCACATGGCGCGGCAGGATTCGCGGCTGTTGGCGACGAACAGCACGGGCACCGCCATGTCGAGCAGGTCGCTTATCTGTCCGGAGGCGAGATCGTGGAGCAGCGCGTCCTTGCTCGCATAATGGCGGAAGAAGGTGGCATAGCCCACCTTGGCGCGGGCCGTGATCTCCCGCACGGTGATCTGGTCGAAGGGCTTTTCCTCCAGGAGGGCGAGAAGCGCGTCGCGCAATACGCGGCGGCTGCGCTGCATGCGTGCGTCCAGTGAAGTCGACATCCCGGCCCTACTCTCCGTGATTTATGATCTACAATGGATCATAGGTGGCGGGGCCGGGCCTGTCAACCGATGCGCGGCGCCCCGCCCAGCAGCGCCTCGGCGCGGGCCAGTCCGGCCGGGTCGTCCACGTCGGTCAGCGCGCCCGGCGCCATGTCGATCAGGTGCAGGTCGGCGCGCCCGCGCAGCAGCCCCGCCGCGCCCCGATCCTCGTCCAGCCCGGCCAGCGCATCGAGCATTTGGGCGGGAAAGCGGGCGGGCACGCCGGGCCTGCCGTCCGGATAGCGGGCCGCGACGGGCTGGCCCAGCGGGCGGTGGGCCAGGAGGGCGCGGACGGTCGCGGCGCCGGTCAGCGGCATGTCCGCCAGGAGGAGGATGAGCGCCTCGGCGCGCAGGCAGGCGGCATGGGCGGCGGCCAGCGCGACCGACGTCCCCATGCCGAGGCGGAGCGGGGCATGGG
>JASGGS010000069.1:0-19164 GCA_047602685.1 Sphingobium sp. | reverse complement strand
CGAAACGCTTCACGATCTCGGAGGCCGGCTCCACCTCGCCGATGTCGATGGCCTTGTCGGCCTTCTTCAACTCCATGAGGCCGCGAATGGTCAGGAGGCGCGCATTCTGCTCGTTGATGGAGCGCGCGAACTCGTCATAGCGCTCCTTGCTGTTGCCGCGCACGGCATGCTGGAGGGAGGCAACGCTCTGCGGGGTCCAGGCATGCTCCTCGCCGCGCACGCGATAGGCATAGGCGCCGCCGACATCGAGCATGTTGCGGTAGATTGGGCTGTCGCCATAGGCGGCCTGGTGACGGCGCACCGTCTCCTCCGCGACTTCCGCGAGGCCGATGCCCTCTATGGTGCTGGCCGTGCCCGTGAAATATTTCTCGACGAACGCGGTCGACAGGCCGATGGCGTCGAAAATCTGCGCGCCGCAATAGGACTGGTAGGTGGAGATGCCCATCTTGGACATGACCTTCAATATGCCCTTGCCCACGGCCTTTATGTAGTTCTTCTGGACCTCATGGCTGCTCAGCGGCAGCTTCTGCTTCTCGCGGATCTGCTCCAGCGTCTCGAAGGCGAGATAGGGGTTCACCGCCTCCGCGCCATAGCCGGCGAGGACCGCGAAATGATGCACCTCGCGCGCTTCGCCCGTCTCGACGACCAGGCCGGTCTGCATGCGCAGTCCCTGGCGGACGAGATGATGATGCACGGCGGCCGTCGCCAACAGCGCCGGGATGGCGATGCGATAGGCGTTCTGCGCGCGGTCGGACAGAATGAGGATATTCTTGTCCGCCAGCACCGCTTCCGTCGCGGCCCAGCACATCTCCTTGATCGCGTCGGCAAGACCGGCGGCGCCCGCGGAGGCGTCCCAGGTGATGTCGATGGTCGCGGTGCGGAAAGCGCCGTCCAGCGAAGCCTCTGCCGAGCGGATCTTGGCAAGGTCCGTGTTGGTCAGGATCGGCTGGTCGACCTCAAGCCGCTTGTGCGATCCGGCCTGACGGCCGAGCAGGTTCGGGCGCGGGCCGATCATCGAGACCAGCGACATGACCAGTTCCTCGCGGATCGGGTCGATGGGCGGGTTGGTGACCTGCGCGAAATTCTGCTTGAAATAGTCGTAGAGCAGACGCGACTTGTTCGACAGGACCGCGATCGGCGTGTCGGTGCCCATGGACCCGATCGGGTCCTCCCCGGCGCGCGCCATCGGCTCCAGGAACTTGGCGACGTCCTCCTGCGTGTAGCCGAACGCCTGCTGGCGGTCGAGCAGCGCTTGCGGATCATTGGGGAGGTGCGGCACGTCCTGCGCCTCGACTACTTCCAGATCCTTCAGCTTGTACTGGGTCTGCTCCAGCCACTTGGCATAGGGCTTGGCGTTGGAGAGGCTGGCCTTGATCTCCTCATCCTCGATGATGCGGCCCTCTTCCATGTCGATGAGGAGCATCTTGCCGGGCTGGAGGCGCCATTTGCGGCTGATATTCTCCTCCGGGATCGGAAGCACGCCGCTCTCCGACGCCATGACGACGAAGCCGTCCTTGGTGACAAGGAAGCGCGCGGGGCGCAGGCCGTTCCGGTCAAGCGTCGCGCCGATCTGCCGCCCGTCGGTGAAGGCGACGGCGGCGGGACCGTCCCACGGCTCCATCAGCGCGGCATGATATTCGTAGAACGCCTTGCGCGCGGGGTCCATGAGCGGGTTGCCCGCCCAGGCTTCCGGCACCAGCATCATCATCGCGTGGACGAGGCTGTAGCCGCCCATGACCAGCAGTTCGAGCGCATTGTCGAGGCAGGCCGTGTCGGACTGGCCGTGCGGGATGATCGGCCACAGCTTGTCGAGATCGGCGCCCAGCAGCTCCGATTCCATCGCGCGGCGGCGGGCGTTCATCCAGTTGACGTTGCCGCGCACCGTGTTGATCTCGCCATTATGGGCGATGAAGCGATAGGGGTGCGCCAGCCTCCAGCTCGGAAACGTATTGGTCGAGAAGCGCTGGTGGACGAGCGCCAGCGCGGAGGTGCAGAGCGGATTGCCGAGATCGGTATAGAAGCTGCCGACCTGACCGGCGAGCAGCAGGCCCTTATAGACCACGGTGCGAGTCGACATGGACGGCACATAGAGGTCGTTCAGGCCCGGCAGGTTCTGCTTGCGCGCGATCTCCTCCAGCGGGTTCTGCACCTGCTTGCGGATGACGAGCAGCTTGCGCTCGAACGCATCCTGATCCGGGCAATTGTCGCCGCGGCCGATGATCGCCTGACGGATCACAGGCATTTCCTCGATGACGGTCTTGCCGAGGCCGTCAAGGTTCACGGGCACGTCGCGCCAGCCGATCAGCGTCTGGCCTTCCTTCGCGATCAGCTTCTCGAAATGAGACACGGCGAAGTCGAGTGACGCCTGGTCCTGCGGCAGGAAGCACATGGCGACGCCATAGTCGCCCGGTTGAGGCAGGATGAGGCCCGCCTTCTGCGCCCAGTCGCGCAGCAGCGCATCGGGAATCTGGATGAGGATGCCAGCGCCGTCGCCCAGCAGAGGGTCGGCGCCCACCGCGCCGCGATGGTCGATATTGACGAGGATCTGGAGGCCGTTCTGGACGACCGCGTTCGATTTCTCTCCACGAATATTGGCGATGAAGCCGACGCCGCATGCGTCATGTTCATTGCGTGAATCGTACAAACCCTGGTTCTGCGGATACGTCATCCCGCGTCTCATCCTCCATATCGACCTGTTACCGGCCGGATTCTGTAAGCGTGCGCGCTATACATATTCAGGGCCGGGAGGGAAGACTCGATTGTGCCCCACCTTCCCCCCGACAATCGCGACCGTTCTTCATAAGCCGGTCGGCGTGGTTCTGCAAATCTGGCTGGCGAGCGCGCAGGCCAGCTTCTGCCCCGAAGGACATGGAGGGTGCCTTATTGGCAAAATTGCATGATGGTCAAGCCGGACGAAACCGGCTCGACGACAGGGTGCCCGGATGGGCCGGATCAGATGCTGCGCTTTTGCAGCAGGAAGATGGCGCCGTCCTCCCGGCCATAGGTCGGGTTGGCGGAAGCGCTGAGCGTTACCGGGGTGGTTTCCGTACCCCCCGCCTGGAGAAGCGCGTCCATGGTGAAAGGAATCTTGTCGTCCAGCAGGGCGTCGATGGCATCGGTCACGGCCGTGCGTACGGAAGTGTGGAAGAGCGACGAAAGGCGCATGCCGACGATGCGGCCGGGATCGCTCTGCACCAGATCGGCCAATGCGGAGGAGGATGCGGTGATGACGCCGCGCGGATTGATGACACCCCGTGCGAGACCAGGCAGCGCGTCCATCAGCATCTCATAGGCATTGGCGACGTCGTGCCGTTCGCGTGCCAGCATCTGCGTCGTGGTTTCGTCGGCGAAGATCAGGAGGCCATCGGAGAAGCGCTCGACCTTCACATGGAAGGTCCGCTGGGGCGGATTGGCGGTATCCACCTCGAAGGTTTCGCTGACGCCTGTATTCTGCACGCGCTCCAATGCGCGGAGGACGAACTGGTAGCGGGCATCGGGAAGGAGACTGGAGAGGGGCGTACCGGAAATGCCCGCATCGTGGATCTTGAGGGAGTGACGTGCAGAATGGTTGATACGGATGACGCGTAATTCGGGGTCGGTCATGACGATGAGGGTCGGGATGGTGTCGAGGATCATGGAAAGGGCCAGCCGATCCTGATCGCCCTCTGGCGATCCCCCACGCGTTTCGGCCAGCCGGGTGAGATAATCCGTCGCGATCAGCGACCAGGCGGGCCTGCCATGGTTCAGTATATGGATGGGTTCGCTGCCCGCGGTCCTGGCATATGCTCCGAAGTTACGGACGAATGCAGTCGCACTTACCACTTTTCCGGCTAGTTTGTCCGGCAACATAGCAACTTCTCCTCGAGCTTAGAGAAAGCAGCAAATTACATAAATTATGTAACAGGCTCAGTGGGTAATGGATACCGGATCGGAACCTATAATAATAGGATAGGTTTCTTTGCATCCCGGAAACTAGTCCGAGCCGGTGAAAAGCTGAGGATAGGATTTCATCCATTATGGATGTAACCGTCATCGATCCTCATCCCCCAATAGACGGAGCATGTAATATACATGATCCGATGTCCTGCTCTGGTGGCTGACTACTTACCCGAATGGGGCAATAATCGTCTCTTCATAAGGGCTTGGTGCCGATGAGGAGACGTGTAGGATGAGACCCTGGCTCGCAAGGCGCTACGTTTCAGCTCCGAAATTCCCAGGCCGAAGATCGATAGCGTCTCGGCCAACGAATATTTGGCTTTCACGATCCGGTCTGACGAGCCTTATGGCGGCCAGCGCGCTGCTTTGCGGCACCGTTCCAGCGCAGGCCGAAGTGGTCGGCGCCTGTTCCGGCGTGAGCCTGCCCCGTTCCGTAGTTACCGATATTGTGGGAAATGTGCTTGTCCCCATTATCCAGCCGCTTGAGGCGTTGCTGGGGACTCTCACGCTGGGCACGGTCAATCTGGGCCTTGGCAGCACATTGTCGAGTGCCGCCAGCGGCGCCCCCATCGAACTGGGCGCCATCGACATCAATGGCGGTTCGGTAGACCTCCTCACCGATCCGGGCTGCAACAGCCAGGCCGATGGATTCCAGCTGACAACGCCCAGGGGATTGTCGATCGGCGGCAACCAGATCACGGGCCTTGGCCAGAGCGGCCTTGCCGCGAGCGCGGGAGAACTGGATGCGATTGCCATCGGCGATCTCGCCACGACGTCGGAGGGCGCGAACGGGGCGGTCGCGCTGGGCAAGGGGGCGTCAGCGACCCATGCGGGCAGCGTGGCCCTGGGCGCGGGATCGGTCGCCAATGGCGCGACGCTGGGCAACCAGGCCTACCTGGTCGGCGGCAGCGCCGCGGCGGAGGTGAATATCGGCTCCCGCCGGATCACCGGGCTGGCGGCAGGAGCGGACGCGACCGATGCCGTCAACGTCGCGCAGCTCAGCGCGGTCAACAACAGCGTCACGCAGCTCGGCTATGACGTCTCGGTGCTCGACGGGCTGGCCGTCAAATATCAGGATGGCAGCAAGGGGGCCGTCGTTCTGGGCGGTGCCAGCGGCACGCGCATCGGCAATGTCGCGGCAGGTGTCGCGGACACCGATGCCGTCAATGTCGCGCAACTGAGGGACGCGGTGAGCGCAGGTGTCGGCGCGGTGCGTGACGATGCCCTGCTCTATGATGGCGGCAAGCAGGCCTATAGCGCGACGCGGGACGGCACTGATCAGCGGGTCACGGACGTCGCGGCGGGCGCCGTGGCGGCCGGATCGAGCGATGCGGTCAACGGGTCGCAGCTTGCCGCAAGCAATGCCAGCATCGCGGCGCATCTGGGTGGTGGATCGGCCTTGGACGCGGACGGCACATTGACGGCGCCCCATTATGCACTGGTCACGGTCGGGCTGGACGGTAGCGCGGGCGCTGCGGCCTACAACAATGTCGGTGATGCCCTTGGCAGCCTTGGCACCAGCATCAGCAATGTGAACCAGCGCGTCGATGCGGTCGCGGCCGTCAGTGCGCGGGCGGTGTCCTATGACGATGATTCCCGTGCCACCGTGACCTTCGCGGGCGCGGACGGCACGCGCCTGACCAATGTGCAGGCGGGTGATGTCGGCGCGACTTCCACGGATGCGGTGAACGGGGCGCAGCTTTACGCGACCAATGTCCAGGTGGCGGCCAATATGACGGTCGTGAACAATCTGCGCGAGGGCCGGGCCGGCTATCTCCAGGTCAACAACAGCTCCGGCTATGCCGAGCCGGTGGCGAGCGGGGCGGATACGGTCGCGGTCGGCGGCGGCGCGGTGGCGTCTGGCGATCAAGGGCTGGCCTTCGGCCCGCAGGCGCAGGCGATCGCGGCCAACAGCGTCGCGCTTGGCTATGGTTCGGTCGCCGACCGCGCCAACAGCGTCTCCGTCGGCAGCATGGGCGCGGAACGCAGCCTCACCCACGTCGCGGACGGTGTGAGCCCGACCGATGCGGTGAATGTCCGCCAGCTTCAGGGCGGCATGGGCGAAGCTGTGGCGAGCGCCAACGCCTATACCGACGAGCGGTTGCAGCAACTCGACAGCGACATTTACACCCTGCGGCGCGAGGCGCGGGCGGGCACGGCGTCGGCCATGGCGCTATCCTCCATCCCGCAGCCCATCAAACCGGGCCAGAATGTCGTCGGTTTCGGCATGAGCGGCTGGCAGGGCGAGGGCGCATTGGCGCTCGGCTACTCCCGCTCCTCCGACGATGGGCGGTTCATGATCCGGGCGGGCGCCACCTATAACAGCCGCAACCAGGGTGGCGCTAATGCGGGCGTGGGCTTCGCCTTCTGAAGCTCAAGCCACCGGCACGAGCATGGCATCGGGACGGGCCAGCACCACCAGCGGCAGGCCCGCCTCGCGCGCCCTTTCCATGGCGAGGCTGGTCGGAGCGGATATGGTGACCAGAAGCGGGCAGTCCGCAAGGGCCGCCTTCTCCACCAGTTCGTAGGAACAGCGGGAGGAGAGAAGCGCAAAGCCCCCTTCCCATCCCCTGCCCGTGCGCGCCATCGCGCCGATCAGCTTGTCGAAGGCATTGTGCCGGCCGACATCCTCTCGCACCAGCACGGGTTCGCCATCGGCATTGCACAGCGCGGCGGCATGCATGGCGCCGGTCGCGCGGTTGCCCGGCTGGGCGGAGGACAGGGCTTCCAGCGCGCGGAAGATGGCTCTATTGTCCGCGCGCGAGCTTTGCCCGATGGCGGGCAAGGGGCGCAGCGCCTGCTCCAGATTTTCGATCCCGCACAGGCCGCAGGCGGATTCCGTAACGCGGTGGCGGACGCGCGCTTCTATCGCACCCTGCCGTTCAGCGGCGATCCGGACCCGGACGAGGAGGCCCTGCTCCGTCTCATGTACATCGATGCCGGTGACCTGGGAATGTCCTTCGACCAACCGCTCGGACAGGGCAAAGCCGGTCGCGAGATCCCCGATATCCGCGGGGCTGGCCATCAGGACGGCATAGCCTATGCCGTTGAACTCCAGTGCGACGGGGCATTCCACGGCGACGGCGCGTTCCGCCTCCCGTCTTTCCCCCTTCGGGGTCAGCCTGTCGAAGCGAACCGGTCTTGTGCCGCTCATGCGGCGGGACGCATGGTGACGGGAACCGATTTATAGGCGGGCGTGCCGCTGGCGGGATCATGGTCGGCGAGCGGGATCAGGCAGTTCGCCTCCGGATAATAGGCGGCCAGCGATCCGCGCGCTATGGCGTGGGCGATGACGGTGAAGCCGCGCAGCAAAGCCCCGCCCTGCGCTTGGACGTCCACTTTCTCGCCATGGCTGAGACCCATCATGGCCAGGTCCACCTCATTGGCGAAGATCACGTCGCGGCGCCCGGTGATGCCCCGGTAGCGGTCGTCGAGACCATATATGGTGGTGTTGTACTGGTCGTGACTGCGGATGGTGGTGAGCAGCATCGGCCGCGCGCCCTCCTCCTCCGTGCGCGGATGCACCTTGAACTGGGCCTTGCCCGTGGGCGTGTTCCAGATCCTGTGGGCCGGGCCGACGGTCAACTGAAAGCCGCCCGGTTCGCGCACGCGGGCGTTGAAGTCGCGGAAATCAGGGTAGACCGCTTCGATCTTGTCGCGGATGCGGTCATAGTCGGCGACCATTTCCTCCCATGCCACCCGGCTATGCGGCAGGGTTGCCCTGGCGAGACCGGCGATGATCGCAGGTTCGGATCGGACATCCGGCCCCGGCGCGGACAGCTTGCCGCGCGAGGCGTGGACCATCGACATGCTGTCCTCGACCGTCACCCATTGCGGCCCGGCTGCCTGCATATCCAGTTCGGTGCGGCCGAAGCAGGGCAGGATGAGCGTTTCCCGCGCCGTCAACAGGCAGGTGCGGTTGAACTTGGTGAGGATATTGACGGACAGGTCGAGCGAACGGACGGCAGCGAAGCAGGTCTCCGGATCGGGCATCGCGACGGCGAGGTTGCCGCCCAGGGATATGAGCGCCCGCGAATGTCCGTCCCGCATCGCCGCCAGCGCCTCCACGGCATTATGGCCATGCTTGCGGGGACTCTCGATTCCGAAGGCCGCATCCAGGCGCTCCAGCATCGCTTCGGCAGGCAATTCCGTGATGCCGACCGTTCGGTCGCCCTGCACATTGCTGTGCCCGCGCAAGGGACAGACGCCCGCGCCCGGCTTGCCGAACTGCCCGCGCAGCAGGAGCAGATTGGCGATGGCCTGCACATTGTCCGTGCCGTGGCGATGCTGGGTGATGCCCATGCCGTAGCAGATGATAACCCGCTCCGCGGCGATATAGGCACGGGCCATGCTCTCGATCGCTTCCCGCTCCAGCCCGGAGGCGGCGGTGATCCACTCCCAGCCTGTCGCGTCGATATCGGCCTTCAGCGCCTCATAGCCCTCCGTATGGTCCGCAATGAAGGCACGGTCGACGGCTCCGGCCTCCAGCACGACCTTCATCATGCCTTTCAGCATCGCCATGTCGCCGCCGATGCGCACCTGATGATAGGCGGAGGCGAGCGGCGTGGCATGGCCGGGACGCAGCATCTCGGCCGGATGCTGGGGCGACTTGAACCGCTCCAGTCCGCGCTCGCGCATGGGGTTGGCGACGATGATCGGCACGCCCCGCTTCGAGGCGGCCGCCAGCGTCGAAAGCATGCGCGGATGATTGGTGCCGGGATTATGGCCGATGCAGAAGATCGCATCGGCATGATCGAAATCCTCAAGGGTCACCGTGCCCTTGCCGATGCCGATGGACTGGGGCAGGCCGGTGCTCGTCGCCTCGTGGCACATATTGGAGCAATCGGGGAAATTGTTGGTCCCGAACTCCCTCGCGAAAAGCTGATAGAGGAACGCCGCCTCATTGGAGGCGCGGCCGGAGCAGTAGAATTCGGCCTGGTCGGCATGATCCAGCGCCCGCATTGTGGCGCCGACCCGCGTGAATGCCTCGTCCCAGCTTATCGGCACGAAATGGTCGCTGTCGCGGTCATAGCGAAGCGGTTGGGTCAGGCGGCCCGCATCCTCCAGCCTATGGTCCGTCCAGTTCCATAGCTCCGACACGCTGTACCGCGCGAAGAAGTCCGGATCGGCACGCTTTACCGTCGCCTCCCAGGTAACGGCCTTCGCGCCGTTCTCGCAGAATTCGAAAGACGATGTGTGCTTAGGATCGGGCCATGCGCAGCCGGGGCAGTCGAAGCCATCGGGCTGGTTCATCTGGAGCAGCGCGCGCGTGTCCGGGCTGGTGCGCATCTGCTCCGCGATCGTCCGGGCTACCGCGCCCAGCGCGCCCCAGCCGCCCGCCGGTCCCTTATAGTCGCTGACACCCTCGACCGGGGCATGGTCTCGCAGATCGTCGTCCATCGTCTTCGTCCTCTTGTCCCTGCTCTAGCAGGATTTGGCGACTACGACATCGATATCAATGTCTGGGGTTCAGCCGCCCGCAAAGGTAGCGATCACGTCGAGGAAAGCCTTGCCATAGGCCTCCCGCTTGCGCGCGCCGACGCCGGTTATGTGCGACAGGTCCATGTCGGTCAGCGGACGCTGCCGCGCCATGTCGCGCAGAGTGCTGTCGTGGAAGATGACATAGGGCGGCACGCCCGCCTCCTTCGCCAGGTCCCGGCGACAGGCGCGCAGCGCCTCGAACAGGGGATCGTCGACCGGATTGGCGTCCGCGTTGCGTTTGCCGCGGCGGACGCGCGCGGGCGGCAGGACCAGTTCCACGCTCTCCTCTCCCCGCAGGAAGGGCCGCGCGGCGGGGCCGAGCATCAGGCCGCCATGCTCGTTGGTCTCCAGCGCGTCGCGAACCATCAGGGCGCGCGCGACGGGCTTTATGAGCGCCGCCTCCTCGCCCGCCACTATGCCGAAGACGGACAGGCGGTCATGCTGGCGCTGGCTGATCCTGTCGTTGGGCTTGCCGGTCAGAACCGCCTCGATATGGCCGAGGCCGTAGCTCTGGCCGGTACGATAGACGGCCGAAAGCAGCTTTTGCGCGGTCACGCTCGCATCGACGCTGGCGGGGGGCGAAAGGCAATTGTCGCAATTGCCGCAGCCGGACGGCGGGTCCTCGCCGAAATGGCGCAGCAGCACGGCACGGCGGCAGCCGCCTGTCTCGACCAGATGGCCAAGCGCTCCCATGCGCGCCCGTTCGCCCGGCTGACGGGCGGGATCGACCTCCGCAATGCGGGACCAGCCGCGCGCGAAATCCTCCGCGCCCCAGAGCAGGGTCGCCATGGCCGGTTCGCCGTCACGGCCAGCGCGGCCGCTTTCCTGATAATAGCTTTCGATGGACTTCGGCAGTCCGGCATGGACGACGAAGCGTACATCGGGCTTGTCGATCCCCATGCCGAAGGCGACGGTGGCGACCATCACCATCTCCTCGCTGGCGAGGAAGGCGGACTGGTTGGCCGCGCGCGTCTCCGGCGCGAGACCGGCATGATAGGGCAGGACCGGCCGTCCGCCCTGCCCCAATGTCCCGGCCAGCTTCTCCGTCGCGGCGCGGGTCGTGGCATAGACAATGCCGGGACCGGGATTGGCGGCCATGACGTCGGATATCTGGCGGCTGAGACCGTCGCGCGGCTGCACCGCATAGCGGATATTGGGCCGGTCGAAGCCCGATATGACGAGGCCGTCCTCCGCTATGCCGAGCTGGACGAGTATGTCGGCCCGCGTATGCGCGTCGGCGGTGGCGGTAAGGGCGAGGCGCGGGACATCGCCGAATGCGTCGAGCAGAGGGCGCAGCAACCGGTAATCCGGCCGGAAATCATGCCCCCATTCGGACACGCAATGCGCTTCGTCTATGGCGAAGAGGCAGATGCGCGCCTGCGTTAGGAGCGACCGGAACCCCTCCCCGCTCGCCCGTTCCGGCGCCACATAGAGAAGGTCGAGATCCCCGCGCACAAGCCGGTCCTGCGTCTCGCGCCAGTCGCTGTCGGCCGAGGTGAGGCTGGCGGCGCGTATGCCGAGCGCACGGGCGGAACGAAGCTGGTCGTGCATCAGCGCGATCAGGGGAGAGACGACGACGCAGCATCCGTCCATGGCAACGGCGGGCAATTGGTAGCAAAGCGACTTGCCCGCGCCCGTGGGCATGATGGCCAGCGTTCCCTTGCCCGCCAGCACCCGCGTGACGACCTTTTCCTGCACGCCGCGAAACTGCTCGAATCCGAATATGTCGTGGAGGAGGCGTGTCGGATCGGCGGGCATGATGGATAGGCTATAGGGAGGCGCGGCGCGGGTGGAAAGAGGGGTGGGACGGAGTGGAGCGCCGCCGCGCTATTCCTCGATCAGGTCGAGATAGGCGATGACGTCATTGTCGGTGGCGATGAACAAGCCGTCCCGTATCTCCTGTGGCTGCTGCTCCGCCAGCAGGAGGGCCTGCGAAAGGGAACCGTATAACAGGGTGGTCGCCGCGCCGCCCTCCGGCCCGCCGTCCAGATGATAGAGGCGCACGGTCACGTTGTCGCTGGTGGATCGCATCAGCCTTCATCCTCGCGCTTCGCGCCGTCGATCCGCCGCGCCAGCCTTTCCGCCTCGATGCGGTCCCGATCCTTCTCGGCCCTGGTGCGGCCGAACTTTGCCCGGTTGGCTTCGGCCGCGCGTTCGTCCTTGGCGCGCTTGCGGGCCTTGCGGGCGAGACGCAGATTGATGATCTCCGCCATGCTCATTCGCCTTCCAGATGCACCGCCAGCCAGATGGCGGGCGGCTCCACGCTTGTCCGCGTTACGCGATGGCGGACATGCGCCGGTATCAGCAGGGCGTCACCCGGCGTCAAGCCGCGTTCTCCCTCGCCCTCTACCCACAGGCTCGCGGCTCCGGCGAGCAGCAGCACCCATTCGTCATGCCCCTGATCATAGGGCCGGTCCACCGGCGTCACCTGTCCCCGCGAAACGATCCGCTCGATGCGGATGCCGGGCCGGGCAAGCAGTTCGGTGAAGATTTCCCCCTGAGAGGCATCCGGCAGACAAGAGAGGATGTTGGGCATGGCACCGCACTGACAGTCTTTGCCGCGTATTTCCAGCATCAGATGGCCGGGACCGCGACCTCCACGGCCTTTTCCGCGACGCGCACAGTGACGGGCGTCCTTGCCAGCACCTCCCCATCGATGGAGATGCGCTGGGGCGGGACAGTCGAGAGGCGGAAGGAGCGGCCGCGAAATTCCTCGGTATGCGCATTGCGGTCGCGCAGCTTGAAGAATTTCGCGTACCAGTCCCATGCCAGCCGCATGTGGCTGCGCCCCACCACCGCCTGGATGACGATCTCGCCGCTGTCCACCGTGGCCTCGTCCGACAATTCGACGCCCCCATGATAGGGACCGTTGAGGATGCGAACCTCCGTGGACCACATGCGCCGTTCCCGCGTGCCGTCGTCTATGGTGAGCCGAAAGGCCCGGAACCCGACCGAGCAGCGCAAGGCCCAGAGCAGATAGCCGATGCGGCCCAGATAGCGCTTCAGCCTGTGCGGCACCGTCTCGCCGATCAGCGGCGACAGGCCAAGGGACGCGGCATTCACGAAATAGTCCTTGTCGATCATGCCAAGGTCGATGCGCCGCCGCCGCCCGCGCGCGATCGTCTCTATGGCGCCGTCAAGGTCGAGCGGAATGCCGAGCGTCCTCGCGGAACTGTTCGCGGTGCCGAGCGGGAGGACGGCAAAGACGCAGCCCGTGCCGACCAGTTCGTCCACCGTGCCGGACAGGGAGCCGTCGCCGCCGCCCACGATCACCATCGGCGCCCCTGCCCGCACGGCCTGGCGAACCGCCTCGTCCAGCTTGCTCGGGTCGCTCACGGCATGCGCCTCGCGCAGCGTGACACCGGCATCCTCCAGCTTGCGCCGCGCCTGGTCGAACAGGTCCTGTCCCTTGCGGCTATGGGTGTTGACGATCAGAGCCGCCTCGCGCGGGAGAGGTGTCGTTTCCATCAGCGAACGATAACGCCGCTGCCCGCTTTCGGGTCCCTGAGGCAACCGGAGATTGTGCGGTTCGTTGGAAAGCCATGGCCAGGATAGCGCATCTCTCCGACATTCATTTCGGCGCCCACGATCCCCGCATCGTTTCCGCCACCCAGGCGTGGCTTGAGCAGCACCGTCCCGATCTGGTCGTGATCAGCGGCGATTTCACCCAGCGCGCCCGCATCGACCAGTTCCGGCAGGCGTCCGCCTGGCTCAACCGGCTGCGCTCCATGGGCCTTCGCGTGCTGCCTGTTCCGGGCAATCACGACATCCCGCTCTATGACGTCATGCGGCGTTTCACGGCGCCGCTGGACCGTTACAAGCGCTATATCAGCAACGACCTGTGCCCGTGGTTCGAGGATGATGAGGTGGCGATATTGGGGATCAACACGGCCCGATCGCTCACCATCAAGGACGGTCGGATCAACCGGGACCAGATGCGCATGATCCGCGATCGCTTCGGCGCGGTGGCGCGGGAGAAGACACGCGTCTTGGTGACGCACCATCCGTTGTTCGCCATGCCCATCGGCGAGGGCGGCGAACTCAGCGAGGCCGTCGGGCGGCACGACGATGCGGTACAGGCGGTCAAGGCGGCGGGCATCCATGTCGCGCTGGCAGGCCATTTCCACCGCACCTATGCCGAAGCCGCCTATCGCATGGTCGAGAATGCAGGTGGCGCGTTGATCGTGCAGGCGGGAACCGCGACCTCCACGCGCCTGCGCAATGCGGAGCCGCAGAGCTTCAACTGGCTGCATGTCCGCCATAATGACGAGATCGAGCTACAGGTGATCGTCTGGGACGGCACCGCGTTCCGGCGCGCCCATCATGTCGAATATCGCTACGGCCAAGGGGCCTGGTCAGCGCGCGAGGTCAGCGACCGGCCACTGGCCGATGGAATGGCGATGTCGCGCTGAACGGCTCAGCGCACCCCCGAAAGGGATGTCCAGCCGCCATCGATGATGAACGGCGCTCCGGTTGCAAAGCTGGCATCCTCGCTGGCGAGGAAGAGCGCCGCCTTGGCCAGTTCCAGCGGGGTCGCCATCCGGCCCAGCGCCGACATTCGATCTATCAGGTCATGGCTCGTGGGTTTGCCCATGGCCCTCAGCTTCTGGCGCTCCTCATGGGCCATAGGCGTTTCGGTTGCCCCTGGGCACAGCGCATTGACGCGAATGCCATGGCGCCCCAGTTCGATGGCAGCCACGCGGGTCATGGCGACAAGCCCAGCCTTGGAGGCACAGTATCCTGCCGAGCTGGCCGCGAAAAAAGCCGCGAGGGAGGCCGTGTTGACGATCGCTCCGCCCCCTGCCCTGATCATGTGCGGGACGACATGCTTCGTCATCAGCCACGGCCCCTTCAGATTGACTTCTATGGTCCGGTCGAAGGCCGCCTCATCCGCGTCCACGATATCGACCCGCCCTTCCAGATCGACGCCCGCATTGTTCACCAATATCGTGGGGTCGCCAAAGGCTTCACTGGTCGTGGCCATGATATGGCGCACGTCGTCGCCCGATGTCACGTCCGCCGCTATCGCTATCGCCGCACCGCCCGCGTCGCGGATCAACGACGCCGTACGCAGGGCGGCGTTCTTCTGAAGGTCCACGACCGCCACACTTGCCCCCTCCTGCGCGAAAAGGAGCGCGGTAGCTTCCCCGATGCCGCCCGCCGCGCCGGTTATGATCGCGACCTTGCCCCGCAACTTCATCGAATGCCCCTCCGGATAGCCGTTTTCGTCATCTGATAATGTTCGGATAATGCCGGTGCGGCGCGACCTTGTGCGTGTCGCGATAGGAAGGCGGCTGCCGCCCTTCCTCGTCCGAGACACCATATTTGACGCCCATTTCGGCACCGATGACGGTCTCGCCCGACAAAGCCGTCAGGCCGGGATCGTTATAGAGAGCCCATATGATGTGGCCGGTGAATTCCGGGGTTTCTATCTGGTCGTTCAGATAGCCATATTTGGCCGGATCGGCCGCGATGATGGCCATGAGCCTGTCCGTCGCCAAGGCGCCCATCCAGATGGACAGCGACGCCACGCGGCTTCCCGCCGCACGGAAGTCCACCGCCATGTCGAACGCCATCTTGTCGATCGCGGCCTTGTGCGCTCCATAGGCCGGCCCCATGGAATAATGCGCGGCTCCGGACGCCGAGGTGAAGATGATCAGCCCATGGTCCTGTTCGACCAATATGGGCGCGGCCAGCCAACTGGCGACATAGCTGCTGCGGATGCCGACATCGATCATGTCGGCCAGCTTGAGCGGCTTCTCCCAGAATTGGCCCGGAGCGTTCAACTCGTCATGGATCGCGGCGGCATTGTTGACAAGGATATCGAAGCCGCCCTGCTCTGCCTTCACCCGGCCTATGAGCGCACGCACATCGTCATCATCGGCATGGTCGCAACGAACCGCTATGCCCTTGCCCCCCGCCGCAGTCACCGCCTCGGCCGTTTCATGGATCGTGCCCGGAAGCGAATGGTCGCCCGCCCTTTCCGAGCGTCCGGTGACATAGACCGTGCAGCCATGACTGCCGAGGGCGATGGCGATCCCTCGCCCCGCGCCGCGGCTCGCTCCCGTCACAATGGCCGTCGGTGCCCTGCCTTCCATCGCTCTCTCCGCATATTTGTGCTGAACAAGTGTTTAGCGTCGTGCAGGGCGGAAGGTCAAGCGGTAGCCTTGGCCAAGCCGAGCAGATAGCCTTCCACAACCTCACGCGTTTCCACATGGCCAAGGTCGATGCCTACGCCGGATTCGAGGACGAGCGCCCGCGCGATGCCCGCCACGATCACGCTGAGCGCGGCGGAAGGGATGGGAGGCGCCTCCAGCCCATGTCCGCGGAAGAAGCGATCCAGGGCCACAATCTGGATTGCGCGGATTTGCTCGGCATAACGCGCAATCTCTTCCTGGATGAACTTGCGATGGTTCGCCATGGCCAGGAATTCGAGTGCCTGCGCCGTATGCTGGGAATCGATGTTGATGTCCCACAGCGCCTGCAAGACGTCGCCTCTCGCCATCGCCTCGCTGTGGCGCTGCACGCTTTGCTCGGCGGAACGCCGGTAGACGGCGGTCAGCAGGTCCTCCGTCGTCTTGTAATAATAATGGATGAGCGGGGCCTTGATGCCGGCCCTTTCTGCCACCCGGCGCGTCGTCACGGCCGCATAGCCCTCCTCGACCAGCAATTTGACCGTGGCATCGAGTATGATGGTCCGCGTAGCGGAATTCTCCGTTCCGAACCTGCGCTTCTGGGTCATGCGTCCTGCCGTTTCCTGTTCTAGGCCCCTGGTCCGGTCGCGACAGATGGCTGTCGCAAAGCCTCGCATAGCCGAAACCTTCCCTCTTGACGATCCGCCTCCTCAATAGGCTAAACATATGTTCAGCAAATGGAAGGGAGAGCGGACAATGAGCGATACGGACCGGCTGGAGGCGCTCGAACGGAAAATCCAGTATCTGACGGACAGGCAGGACATATTGGATTGCGTCGCGCGACATGCGCGCGGATGCGACCGTTTCGATTCGGAAGTCCTCGCTGGAACCTATCATGAGGACGGCATCGACGAGCATGGCTTTGCCATCAATCCCGGTCCCGATTACCCAGCCTGGGCCAATGCGGCCCATGGTCGCGGGTCCACGCAGAACATGCACAATATCACGACTCATCTCTGCGAGATCGAGGGGGATGTCGCCCATGCCGAAAGCTATGTCATCGGCCTGTTCCTCAATCCCGACGGCAAATCCTCCCGGTTGATCGCGGGCCGCTACGCCGACCGGCTCGAACGGCGGGACGGCGTTTGGAAAATCGCGCTGCGCCGCTCGACGGTCGATATTCTCATGACGGGGGACAGCACGATCCTCCAATCGGACTATTTCGTGAAAATGGGCTTCGTGAAGGGCATGCGCGACAAGCGGGACGTCATCTACCAGCGCCCGTTGACACTGGACGAGACGTTTGCAGACCGGTGGTGAGGCTGTTTAGCAGGCAGCATCTTTCCGTGAACCGCGCGATGCGACTAGCTAGCGCGATCCGCCAGCCTATTCGGATAGTTCGTCGTGAACCATGATTTCCAGATCGACCATCCCCTCCGCTCTGCGCGTCACGAGCCGCTATGTCCGAGCCAGTGCGGTTCCGCTATTGCATAAGGCCCGTAAATGACGCCCATCGAGCGCCTCGCCGTGAAAGAATATGGGGTCGCGGACGGGCAAGATTGCCTCCGCTCTCTGGTCGGCGCCTTTGGCGCTTCGGTATGCTGACAACTCACTTCACCGGACAATCCTGCCGTGCCAGCAATTCGGCAATGTCGCGATCATTGTAAGTCTGGCCGTTATCGAGCTGGAGGCTCATCCGCGAACGAAGGGCAATGGGTGCGTCAAGAAAGTCGCGAAGGATAAGGCGAAGCGGGCCAGTCTTGCCACCGGCATTTTGCTCCAGCGGAGGCAGGTCGATTCCCGGCGCCACGCTCTCGTGGGCCAGCGTCAGCCTGCCTTGCAAATCCCATATCTCGCTATCTGTCGCCATGGCTTCTCTCCCGGGGCAGTATTCTGCTGAACGGGCCTGACGTCTCTCCGTTCCGCCTTTCGGTCTGAAGGAAGATGGGAAGAGCATCGTCTCGACAAGAAAAAAGGCCGCGCCCGAAAGCGCAGCCCTATGAGTTTTTAGGAGAGGATGCCTGAAAGGCACGCCCTTTGTGCATCGCAACAATGGATTGTGCAAGTGCGAAATCAATAACCGCGATTGCAGAAAGTGCATGAACGGAGACTGATGCAACCTCTCCGCTATCGCCTTAACCCGCAGGGAATAGGGAAATGGGTCGTAGAGGGGCAATCCGTTCGCGATTGAGCTTATATCCCTCCGCCGATGTGGAAGCCGGGGCCAACCCCCGGGCATTTATGCCAGGGTCCAAAATTTGAAGAGATGATGCAGTGGCCTCGGCGCGTAAGCCGCATAGCGCGCATAAATCGATGGCTGGCTCGTCAGATCATAAGTCAATCCGACATAAGGCATCCATTTGCTGTTGATTTTGACGGGATACGTAACTGGAGCGTACCACATCTCCTCGGTGTCCTGCATCCAGACCGACCATTATATTGGTCGTGGGTGAAGGGAAAATATCCTTGGCATAAGAGGGTAATATCGGCGTTGCGACAATTCTCATTCGCGTTAGTCTCATCTCAGGCCAATATGGATCAAGGCGGTGACAGACAGTTATGACGACGAACTTGGCGAGCAAATCGTCCGTGCGCTGCGCTCCGCCGGGGCGGTCGCGGTTCGGTCGGCGCTGATCGGCTGCCATTTCTATCATGACGATCCCGACGATGTTGAACTCATCACGGATGCCCCCTCCGATGCCGCCATCCTGATTGCCATCCGTAACGGCAAGACGCGGCGGCTCCCCTATGGCGCCCTCGAACAGGGCTACATCATTCCGAATGGGCCGGAACTTCGGGCAGCCCTGCAAGCGGCACGGACGCCACGGGAGGAAGAGTTGGACCGGGCGGCGGCAATCCTCGCGAGCGAACGGGTCAATTCGGCCGCCCTTGCCGCTGATGATCGGCTCGCGCTCGCGGAAGCGTTCGAGGATGCCCGCGCGGGCGTGCTGCCCGATGCGGCGATGCGGCAGAACCGATACAAGCTGCTTCGCCGCTATGAACTCTACCGTCAGGGCGTGGGGATACTGGAAGGATGGCGCGCCATGCTGCCGCAGGATAGTGGCGATCAAGCCACCATCCTGATCGAACTGGCGGCCTGTTACCGGTACTCCGGTGAAATCAGGCGAGCGTTCGAGGTGACCGATTTGCTGGCCGGGCGCGTCCGTACGCTGACTCCGGGGGCCAGGGCGGTGTTCGCCAGCGAGCGGGCGGCGATCCTGCTCGATCTCTTCGAGCGGGACCATGATCCCGCCCGTCTGGTGGAAGCCCGGCGCTGGGCAGGCGTGGCGTGGAGCATCGACCAGTCCGAATATGTCAGCATGATCTATAAGCGGCTGACCTCGCTCGAAGGGACCGGGTAGCAGCGCGGGAAGTCAACCGCCTGCGCAAGTTTGAAGAAACTGGAAGCTGGCGGGCAATTAAGCAGGAATCCGCCTTCGCGCACTTGCTCATTCCCTTTGCCGGTAGCTGAATGAGTATTGTGGGTGGCGGTAGGAATCCGCCTATCTCTCGGCTCCCGCTCCGTGAACTTTATATGAACCCCTGTGGAGGGGTGTCTGGCGGAGAGGGTGGGATTCGAACCCACGTTACGGTTGCCCGTAAACCGCATTTC
>JASGGS010000068.1:0-19182 GCA_047602685.1 Sphingobium sp. | reverse complement strand
TCGTCCTGAACTCCCGCAGCTTCGCGACCCATTTGGCCGGCTCCCAATAGGTGACGCGCGGATCGTTGAGGCCCGCCGTGACCATGAGCGGCGGATAAGCCTGGCGCTTCACCTGGTCATAGGGCGAGTAGGAGGCGATGAGGTCGAACGCCTTCGCATCCTCGACGGGATTGCCCCATTCGGGCCATTCGCCGGGCGTCAGCGGAAGCGAGGCGTCGAGCATGGTGTTGAGCACGTCGACAAAGGGCACATGCGCCACCACCGCCCCCCATATGTCCGG
This sequence comes from Sphingobium sp., assembly GCA_047602685.1. Lineage (GTDB taxonomy): Bacteria > Pseudomonadota > Alphaproteobacteria > Sphingomonadales > Sphingomonadaceae > Sphingobium. The sequence continues at coordinate 18,902 of JASGGS010000068.1, read as the reverse complement.
GTCGGAATTGATGACCGCCCCCATGAGCTCGCCACCCGCCGAGCCGCCGCTGATCGTTACCTTGCCCGCCGCCGAATATCCGAGGTCGATCAGCCCCCTGGCGACATCGACAAAATCCGTGAACGTGTTGGTCCGCTTTTCCAGCTTGCCGTCCAGATACCATTGCTGGCCCAGATCGTCGCCGCCTCGGATATGGGCGATGGCATAGGCGAAGCCGCGATCGAGCAGCGACAGGCGGCCGGTGGAAAAGCCCGGCTCTATCGCAATGCCATAGGCGCCATAGCCATAGAGGTGGAGCGGCCGCGACCCGTCCCTGGGAAAATCCTTCCGGTAGACGATGGACACCGGGATCGGCGTGCCGTCGCGCGCCGTGATCGTCAGGCGTTCGCTGGCATAACGGCTCGCATCATAGCCGGAGGGGATTTCCTGCACCTTGAGCGTGGTGCGGATGCCCGTCGCGAGGTCGAGGTCGAACACGGTTTCCGGGGAGACCATGGATTCATAGGAAATGCGCAGCTTCGCCGCATCATATTCCGGATTGTCGTCCAGCCCCGCGACATAGCTCGCCTCCGGAAAGGCGATCCGGTTGGCCTTGTGGGTCGCATAGTCGCGCAGCTCGATCTGGTCGAGGCCATCCTCCCGCCCCTCCGTCACGTAGAAATCCTTGAAGAGCGAAACATCGGTCAGGTAGAAATGCGGGGATGGCGGGATGATCTCCTCCCACGCATCCGGCGTTTCCACCCGCGCGCGGACGAGTCGAAAATTCGGATGGACGTCGTTGGTGCGGATATAGAACCAGCCGTCCCGTTCATCGACATCATATTCCCGCCCCGCCTTGCGCGCCGACACGAGGCGAGGTTCGGCCAGCGGATCGTCGGCGGGCACCGTCCAGACCTCGCTCGTCACATGGTCGCCGGTGACGATGAAGATGATATTCTCCGCCGCGCTCAACGCGACGCCGCAGGAAAAGCCCTCCTCCCGCTCCTCGTAGAGGACGGTATCCTCCGCGGGGTCGGTGCCCAGGCGATGCGCCTTGATCGTGCGGCACCGCCAGTTCTCGTCCACCAGGCCGTAAAGAAGATGGCGACCGTCCCGCGAGAAGAGGATGCTGCCGATCGTGCCCTCGACGCTGACCTCGCCCCATTTGCCCGACGCGTCCGCTATGGCTTCCGGCAGTGGCTTGTCCGCGTCCAGGTCGCGGAAGCATATGGTGTAGCGTTCCGAACCGTTGTCATCGACCGAATAGGCGAGGAAGCGCCCGTCCGTGCTGATTGCGATGGCGCCCAGCCGGAAAAACTCCTTACCTTCCGCCAGGGCCGGTTCATCGAGGATAAGCTGATCGGCCGATCCGTCCGCGGGCGCGGCGACGGGGCGGCGGAACCATTTGCGATATTCCGCCCCCTTGTCGAAGGCGCGCCAGTAGATGAAGGCGCCATCCTTTTGCGGCACGGAGGCGTCGTCTTCCTTGATGCGGCCCTTCATCTCCTCGAACAGGATGTCGATGAGCGGCTGGCGCGGATTCATCGCAGCCTCGAACCAGCCATTCTCCGCCTCCAGATAGGCGAGTATGTCCCTGTCGGTGACATCCGGATAGCCTGGGTCGCGCAGCCAGGCCCAGGGATCGGAAATGGTGCGGCCGTGATGGGTGATCTCGTGCGGGCGCTGCTCCGCACGGGGCGGCTGGGTCTTGTCTGTCATGCAGGGGGAATAGAGCGCGGCGCGCCGGCGCTCAATGCCTCTCGGTCCGGCTCCGTCAGTTCCGCAGCACATCCGCATCGCGATCCGGCGTCGCGATAGGCCAGTCCCGCTGGCAAGCGCGTCCAAAATTTCTATGTTGGAGGCAAGCCCCTTATGAAAGCAGACTGCCATGTCCACCTATGAAGACCGTCTGAAGGCCCTGCGCGACCAGCTTGCCCGTGACCGCCTCACCGGCTTCGTCGTTCCGCTGACCGACGAGCATATGAGCGAATATGTCGGCGCCTATGCGCAGCGCCTTGCCTGGCTGACGGGATTCCAGGGATCGGCCGGGAGCGCGGTGGTGTTGCCGGAGGAAGCGGCGATCTTCACGGACGGACGCTATACATTGCAGGTGCGCGAGCAGGTGGACGGCGCGCACTGGCAATATATGGGCATTCCCCAGACGAGCGTCGCGCAATGGCTGGGCGAGCATGCGCCGGAGGGTGGGCGCATCGGCTATGATCCCTGGCTGCACACGCGCCGATGGGTGGAGGATGCGACCACCGCACTGCGGGCGCGGGGTGCCGAACTGGTGGCCGTGGACACCAATCCCGTCGATGCCGTCTGGCCCGACCGCCCCGCGCCCGGCAAGGCGAAGCTGGAGCCGCATGACGATACCTATGCGGGCCGTTCGAGTGCGGAGAAGCGCGCCGACATCGCCGAATGGCTCAAGGAACGGCGGGCCGACGCGGCGGTCCTCTCGGCACTGGACAGCATTGCATGGGCTTTCAACATCCGGGGCCGCGACGTGGAGCGCACGCCCGTCGCCCTTGCCTTCGCCATCGTCCATGCGGACGGGACGGCGGAGCTGTTCGTCGATCCCGCCAAGGTGGACGAAGGGACGCAGGCGCATCTCGGCAATGCCGTGCGCATCCGGGATCGCGCGGACTTTGGCGGCGCGCTGGACGCACTGGCCGGCAAGACAGTCGCCGTCGATCCGCAGAGCGCGGTGGCGGCCATCTTCAACCGGCTGGACGAGGCGGGCGCGGCCATCCTGTCCCAGCGCGATCCCACCATCCTGCCCAAGGCGATCAAGAACGCTGTCGAGATCGCCGGACACAAAGCCGCGCAGGCGCGCGACGGCGCCGCCCTCTCCCGCTTTCTCCACTGGCTGTCGGTCGAAGGGCCGAAGGGCGGGCAGACGGAGATGTCGGCCGCCGACCGGTTGCAGGCCTTTCGCGAGGAAGGCGGCCTGCTGGTCGACCTCTCCTTCGACACCATAGCCGGGTCCGGTCCCAATGGCGCCGTGGTTCATTATCGCGCGGAGGAGAAGACCAACCGGCCGGTGGAGACCGGCACTTTGCTGCTGGTCGATTCAGGCGGGCAATATCGGGACGGCACGACCGACGTCACCCGCACCGTCGCCATCGGCACGCCGACGGAGGAGATGCGGCGCAATTTCACGCTGGTGCTGAAGGGGCATATCGCGCTTGCCGCCGCGACTTTCCCCAAGGGCACCAAGGGCGGGCAGCTCGACGTGCTGGCGCGGCAATATCTCTGGGCGGCGGGCCTCGACTATGCCCATGGCACGGGCCATGGCGTGGGCAGCTTCCTGTCCGTGCATGAGGGGCCGCAACGCATCGGCACCTCCGCCGACGGCGACGAGCCGCTGGCGGCGGGCATGATCATCTCCAACGAGCCGGGCTATTACAAGACAGGCGAATATGGCATCCGCATCGAGAATCTGGTGCTGGTCGAACCGCGCGCCATTGCGGGCGCGGAGCGGGAGATGATGGGTTTCGAGACGCTGACCCTGGCCCCCATCGACCGGGCGCTGATCGACCTCGACCTCCTCACCGGCGCGGAGCGGTCATGGCTGGACGCCTATCATGCGCATGTTTTGTCGGTCGTCGGGCCGCAGCTGGAGGGCGAGGCGAAGGCATGGATCGAGGCGGCCTGCGCGCCGCTTTAGCCGTCCTTCGAACCGGCCTCTCCCGAGCCGGCCGCCTGCTCGCGCTCCTGCGCCTTGCGCCGGCGCAGATTCGCCCGCAATTGGGCGGCCAGTCTTTCCTTGCGCTCATCGGCGGTCCCGTCGGTCATGTCCGGGCGATAGCGCCTGTTCCCGCATGGAGGCAAGCATGGCGCCTTGACAGGAGCGACCCATGCGGCCATAGGCGCGGCTCCGGCGACGCGGGCATTTCGGTTTCGCGTCTTATGGGCTGCTGTAGCTCAGTGGTAGAGCGCATCCTTGGTAAGGCTGAGGTCGCGAGTTCAATCCTCGCCAGCAGCACCATTTCCGTCCTGCCGACCCATCCCCGCCCGCCCCCATGGGCACAGGGGATGGGTCCGGGAGGGCCGCGGACGATCAGGCCATTTCCGACGCGATCTGGCGCAGGGCCTGCTCAAAGGCTTCGGGCGGCTGCCCGCCGGAGATCAGATAGCGTCCCTCCACCACCACCGCGGGCACGGAATTGATGCCGCGCGAACGCCAGACCTGCTCGGCCTTGCGGACCTCCGCATCATAGCGGCCGCTATTGAGAACTTCCCTGGCTTCCCTACCGTCCAGCCCCGCCTTTTCGGCGGCGGCGACCAGGATGTCGGGATCGGCCGGACTTTCGCCATGGGTGAAATAGGATTCGAAAAGCGCTTTCTTCAAATCCTTCTGCCGTCCGGACGGCCCCGCCCAGTGCAGCAGGCGATGAGCGTCGAAGGTATTGTAGACGCGGCGATCCTCCGCATTCGCCATGGTGAAGCCCAGTTCCGCCGCGCGTCCAACAAGGACGGCGCGGCTGGCCGCGAGCTGCTCCGCCGTCATGCCCTTGCGGGCGAGATGCTCGGCAATCGGCTCGCCGTCCGGATGCATGTCGGGATTGAGTTCGAAGGGCTGGAAATGGATGTCGGCCGTCACCGCGCCGTCCAGCCGCTCCAGCGCCTCCTCCAGCCCGCGCAGGCCGATGACGCACCAGGGACAGGAGACGTCGGAGACGAAATCGATTCGGAGCGGTCGCGACATGGCGCTTCTTCCTTCGCAAACGGATGCCCAGAATATGGCGCGCCGCGTCCCGATTGCCAGCCTATATGCGCTCGAACACCGGCAGGCGGAAAGGGCCGGCCGAATCCCGTGCATCGATGAAGGCGAGCCGCACCGGCATGTCCGGCACGATGTCGCGCCATGTGAAGCCCCGCGGATTGCTGATGAACAGCGGTCCCTCCTCCAGTTCGACGAGGATCGTGTCCCAGGGAATGGGCAGGGCACCGCGATAATAATCCCGCTCGAACGTCGCCCAGCTGATTACCCGTCCCCGGCCCGACAGGGGCACGAAGGACAGGTCCGTGGCGCCACACGATTCGCATGCCCCGGCGACCGGCCATTGCAGTTCGCGGCAGGCGCCGCAGCGCTGCACGCGCAATTCCCCCCGCCCGCAATGCGCCCAGAATTCGTCATGCAGACCGCCGAGGGTCCGGTCGGGGCGTCTCTCCGCCATGGTCAGGCTCCTCGCTGATAGATGATGGGATGGGCCTGGTCGGTCTGCGCCAGGGAGGACATCGCGGCGTGCAGGCCCTCTATCTGCCGGTCTCCCGCCTCATGCCGGAGCTGGCGCACCACCTCCGCCACATTGTTCCAGCCGTGCATATAGGCCTCCGACATCATGCCCCCCGCCGTATTGACGGGCAGTTGGCCGCCCACCGCCAGCGCACCGTCTCGAAAGGCGTGGAGGCCCTGCCCCGGCGCGACGAAGCCATAACCCTCCACCTGATCGACCAGATGGATGGAAGCGGCGTCATACCCTTCGAAATGACCGATGTCGGAAAGGGCGACGCCCGCCATCTCCATCGCCTGCCGCCCGGCATCCTGCAATTGCGGGCGGAGCCGGTCGCGGACCAGCGCGCGCAGCTTGCGCCCCCGTACCTTCGCCTCGCCCCAGCCGGAAACGAGGACCGGCGCATGGGGCAGACCCCCGCACAGGTCCGCCCGGCGCACGATCAGGCAGACCGCGCCGTCATTGACCAGGCACATGTCGAACAGATGGAGCGGACGGACGATGTAGCGGGAGGCCATATAGGCATCCAGCGACAGGGGCGCCTGCATGACGGCATTGGGATTGCCCGTGGCATTGCGGCGCAGCTGGATCGCGACCGCGCCCAGATCCTCTTCCCCCGTGCCATATTGCTGGTGATAATGGCTGGCGACCATCGCCCAGTGCGCGGCCTGGCTGCTCCAGCCCCAGGGATGATAATAATAATAGGAGGCCGGCGTCTTCTCCTGATCGGCGCCATAGGTCGATCCGCCATATTGGCGGCCGATGGCGCGGGAAGCGACGGCGTAGATCATCGCCACCGTATCCGCCCTGCCCGCCGCGATATCCGCGCAGACAATGGGCAGCGGCCCCGCCATGATGCCGCCATTCTCGATCGCATAGCGGGTGTCGAGGCCGAGCATGGCGCCCATCGCCGCCGCATCCGGCCCGCCATAGAGGAAGGAGACGGAGATGCCGTCTATATCGTCGCGCCCCAGCCCGGAATCGGCCAGCGCCCGTTCGAAGGCGGTGGCGGCGAGGCCTTCCGGCGTGGGCAGGTCATGGCCCGGCGCCCCGTCCCGCGCCGCCTCGCGCGCGGCCTGATAGTCGCGATGATAATCCGTTTCCCCCAGCCCCACGATCGCGGCCTTGCGAGCCAGCGCCCGGTCGGCGGGCGGCATTCCCTCTGCGCTGCTTTCCGACATCGCCTCTCCTTCCCGGCTGGCAGGGAAGCGCGGTGGAGAGGCCGCGTCAATGGGCGAAAGAGCACCGGGACGATAGGTCAGGCCGGAAGGACGGGCGGCAGGCGCGCAAAGGGCGGGAGCGGCCCCTTCCCCTTTGGGAGCATTCTTAACCCTCTCCCTTATCCCCATGGTAGCGAACGCTGTGGCAGGCGGCGGCATAAGCATAAGGGATAGTCATGACCCTCAACGATTCCGCCCGTCGTGAAGACCGCCATGCCCTGCGCGCCGATATCCGCGTGACGGGTCCCGATGCCCATGCCGAGGCCGTGATGGTCGATATCTCTCGCCATGGGCTGGGCACGGACGGGTTGATGCATTTCGCCCCGGACAGCGCGGTGCGGGTCGATTTTCCCGATGGGAGCAGCCGTTTGGGGCAGGCGATGTGGCGCGACGGCTTCTGGTCGGGCATCCGGTTCGACACGCCGATCGACCCGGCGGAACTGGAGGCGTTGTTCACCGCCCTGACGCTGACGCCGCATTTTCCGCGAAAGCAGGGATGAGGGTCCGGAACCCCGGGGAGCTCACGCTCCTCTCATGATTGCCGGCCCCGGTAAGACCGAGATTCTCAGCGGTCGCTATTGGCCGCCAGCGCTTCCATGATCTGGCGGATCGGGGCGAGATCGTAACCGGCGGCGGCGGCCGTCTGGCCCACCGTCTCCACATCGTCGCCCGCCCGCGCGCGGCTGAGCGCCCAGAGGAGCGTGCTGCGCGTGCCGGAGCGGCAGTAGAGAAGCGCCTTGCCGTCGCCCAAACCCGACAGCGCCTCGTCCAGCGCGTCGATCTGCCAGGGCGCGAAACCGGCATGGGTCACGGGAATGGCGACATAGGCCAGCCCCTCCGCCCTGGCCGCCTGCTCTATGACCTCGCCCGGCGTCTGGTCGGCCGACTCGCCCTCCGGCCGGTTGTTGACCACCAGCGAGACACCCAGCCTCGCCGCCTCCGCCACCGTGTCGACCGAAATCTGCGGGGCGACATAGAGATTTTCGGTCAGGGCGATGAGCATGGCAGGGCCTTCCTTGGATGGATGGGGAGTCCATAGGCCCGCCCGCCCCGCCCGCGCAAGGCGTCAGGCGGCGCGCAGGGTCAGAAGAGACGTTCGCGAAGCTGCTCGAATGCGCGGGCGCGGTGGCTCATGGCATGCTTCGCCCCCGGCTCCATCTCGCCGAAGGTCAGGTCGTGGCCATGGGGCACGAAGAAGGGATCGTAGCCGAAGCCGCGATTGCCGCGCGGCGGCCAGACGATGCGGCCGTCTATGCGCCCCTCGAATTCCTCCGTATGGCCGTCGGGCCAGGCGACGCAGAACGCGCAGACGAAATGGGCGTCATGGCCCGCATCGGGGCCTTTGGCGGCCACTTCCTGCCAGATACGCTGCATGGCGGCGCCGAAATCCTTGCCCGGCCCGGCCCAGCGGGCGGAGAAGATGCCGGGATCGCCGTTCAGCGCCTCCACGCACAGGCCGCTGTCGTCGGACAAGGCGGGAAGGCCGGACAGGTCCGCCGCCTGCAACGCCTTCAGCTCCGCATTGGCGAGGAAGGTGGTGCCGGTCTCCTCCGGCTCCGGCAGGTCGAGCGCGGCGGCCGATACCGGCTCGATGCCGAGAGGGCCGAGAAGATCGGCAATCTCCCGCACCTTGCCCTGATTATGGCTGGCGATGACCAGCCTGCCGCGCCCCAGTTTGCGGGTCATTTGGTTGCGGCGGCCACGGCGCGGTCCTGCGCATCGAAAATCCGGGCGCAGCCGATCCGGGCGAGGCGCAGGAGACGCAGCAGCCCCTCCTCGTCATAGGTCGCGCCCTGCTCTGCGGTCGCCTGGACCTCCACGATCTGGCCGTCGCTGGTCAGCACGAAATTGCCGTCCGCCTCCGCGCTCGAATCCTCCGGATAGTCGAGGTCGAGTATCGGCGTGCCCTCATATATGCCGCAGCTGACCGCCGCCACCTTGCGCAGGATCGGGTCGGTGGTGAGCTGGCCGGAGGCAAGGAGGCCGTCGATCGCGAGGCGCAGCGCCACCCACGCGCCGGAGATGCTGGCGGTGCGGGTGCCGCCATCGGCCTGGAGCACGTCGCAGTCGAGCGTGATCTGGCGCTCGCCCAGCGCCTTGAGGTCCAGAGCAGCGCGGAGCGAACGGCCGATCAGGCGCTGGATTTCCTGCGTGCGGCCGGACTGCTTGCCCTTTGCCGCCTCGCGGCTGCCGCGGGTGTGGGTGGCGCGGGGGAGCATGCCATATTCGGCCGTCACCCAGCCCTCGCCCTTGCCGCGCAGGAAGGGGGGCACGCGCTCCTCGGCCGAGGCGGTGCACAGGACGCGGGTGTCGCCGAAGCTGACGAGGACGCTGCCCTCCGCATGCTTGGTGAAGGCGGTTTCGATGGCGATGGTGCGCATCTGATCGGGGGCGCGGCCGGACGGGCGCATGGGGCGATCCTCTCTAAGGGCGGATAATGGAATGGATTGCCCGCCCTAGGCCGATTTCAATCCGGGTGGCAACACCCGGCGCCCCGGAAATCTCTCTTCCGGCCAGAAGCCGAGGGCGGAGCGGAAGGACGCACCCAGCACGGGACATCGCCGCCAAAGCAAAAGGGGCCGCGGTTGCCCGCGACCCCCATGGGGCAGACGCCCGTGAAAGCGATCAGCGCTTCGAGAACTGGAAGCTGCGGCGAGCCTTGGCGCGGCCGTATTTCTTACGCTCGACGGCGCGGCTGTCGCGGGTGAGGAAGCCCTCGGCCTTGACGGCGCTGCGCAGCGCAGGCTCATATTTGGTCAGCGCCTGGGCGATGCCATGCTTGACCGCGCCGGCCTGGCCGGAAAGGCCGCCGCCCTTGACGGTGGCAATCACGTCATACTGGCCGACGCGATCAGTGACCGTGAAGGGCTGGTTGATGACGAGGCGCAGCGTCGGACGCGCGAAATAGGTTTCCTGGTCGCGGCCGTTGACCGTGATCTTGCCGGTGCCGGGCTTCACCCACACGCGGGCCACGGCATCCTTACGGCGGCCGGTGGCGTAGGAACGGCCGAAGGAGTCCAGCTCCTGCTCGCGCAGCGGCGTGGGAGGAATGGCGGGCGCGGTGGCGGGCGCCTGCTCCAGGTCGACGCCGGCGGTCAGCGCGCCGAGGTCGGAAAGGGACTGACGATTATCGGTCTCGGACATTATGCACCCACCTTGTTCTTGCGGTTGCGCGACGCGAGGTCGAGCACTTCGGGGTTCTGAGCGGCATGGGGATGCTCGGCACCGGCGAAGATGCGCAGGTTGCGCATCTGCTGGCGGCCCAGCGGACCGCGCGGGATCATGCGCTCAATGGCCTTTTCAAGGACGCGCTCCGGGAAACGGCCTTCCAGAACCTTCTGGGCGGTCACTTCCTTGATGCCACCGGCATAGCCGGTGTGCTTGTAATAAACCTTGTCGCCCAGCTTCTTGCCGGTGAACTTCACCTTGGCGGCATTGATGATGATGACATTGTCGCCGCAATCGACATGCGGGGTGAAGCTCGGCTTGTGCTTGCCGCGCAGGATATTCGCGATGATCGAGGCCGCGCGGCCGACGACGAGACCCTCGGCGTCGATCAGCAGCCACTTCTTCTCGACAGTGGCCGGGGTCGCCGGCTTCGTCGTCTTCAAAAGCGCCTTCATGGCTTGTCTACTCCATCATGTCCGGGCGATCCGCGAGGGAAATGCCCGTGCAAACAGCAAGGCGGCACCCGCAAAGGCACCGCCATTGACGCGCCTTTCGCGCAAACCGCGCGCAAAGTCAAGAAAACCGGGCCTTCCACGACGGGTAACAGAATACCCGCGCATTTCCGGGGCCGCCGGAGAGGGACGGATTTCCGCCGATCCGGCGATTTCCCGTGAAACAAGCCCTCATCCCTGCCGGGTCATATCCTCCACCCAGCGGGCATAGCCGGGCGCCGAATCGGCGTCCCAGCTCAGAATGGCGGGCACGTCATAGGGATGCGTCTCGCCGAGTCGCGCGACCAGCGCGTCGCGCCGGGCGGGGCTGGTCTTGAAGAGGACCGGATATTCGCGCTGCCGTTCGAACAGGCCGTTCCACATATAATAGGATTCGGAGGGCGACAGGATATTGCCGCAGGCCGCCAAGCCCGCCTGCACGACATCGCTCACCGCCCTTCGCGCCTCGTCCGGGTCGCCGTAGAGCGTATAGACGATGGCGAGCGCCTCGCCGCTCATGCCCGCGCCCTCGCCTCGCCCAGGCGGTGGGCGCCCGCGACGGTGAGGCCGAGCAGCGCGGCGCCCGTCACCTGATGCGCGACGGCAATAGGTAGCGAGACGCCGGTCACGACCGTCGCCACGCCCAGGAGGATCTGGAACAGGACGAGGGCAAGCAGGGCGGAGGACAGGCCATTTGCCTGCTGCCCGCGGAGCCGCTTCGCCATCAGGACAATCGCGATGGCGGCACCCCAGGCCCACCAGCGGTGGAGAAAATGGACGAGATACGGGTCGCTGGTCAGGGTCAGCCACAGGCTGCCCCACCACTCTATCCCTTCCGGCACGAAATGGTCGTTCATCAGCGGCCAGCTGTTGGAGACATAGCCCGCGCGCAACCCCGCCGTGATCGCCCCCAGCAAAATCTGCACGAACAATATGGCGACGGTCAGCCCGCCCCATGCGGTCGGCCGCACGGACCGCGCGGCCGGGTTGCGGGCGAACAGGCGCATGTCGCTGGCGGTCCAGACCACGAATCCCATGAGGAGCAGCGCCATGCCGAGATGCGCGGCAAGCATGGCGGGTTCCACATTCACCCGGTCGGTGAGGCCGCTCTTGACCATCAGCCAGCCGACCGCCCCCTGCAACCCGCCCAGCAGCAGCAGGATGAACAGCCTCGGCTCCTGCCCCTTCGGCACCGCGCCGCGCACGAAGAACCACAGCATCGGCAGCGCATAGACCAGGCCGATGAGACGGCCGAGCAGCCGGTGGACATATTCCCAGAAATAGATGTGCTTGAACGCCGACAGCGTCATGCCCTGGTTCATCAGCACATATTGCGAGCTATGCCGGTACTGGTCGAACTCGGCCTGCCACTGTGCCTCGTTGAGCGGCGGGATCGTGCCCGTCACGGGCTTCCATTCCGTGATCGACAACCCCGACTCGGTCAAGCGGGTGATGCCCCCCACCATGACCATGACGAGGATGAGGAACGCCACGAAGAGGAGCCAGCGCGCAATGGCGGCTGGCTGCGCGGCCTTGCGGCTGGCGGTGGGATGCGCGGACATGTCCATCGCCGCGAAATGCGCCGTAAAGTCACGCGATGCAAGGGCGCTGGGACGGGACGATGGGGGCGGGATGCGGGGTGGGACATTATGTCCAGGCCGTCCGGCCGTCCCCGCCGCCCGCAAAAAATCGTCATCGGCGGGCAACCCGGATTGCAATGATATGTTGTAACTTACAATCGGCTGTGCTTAAGGATGGGGCGAAACAGGATATCCCATGAAGGCTTCCCCCCCCTCCCTGAGCGGTCTCGACCGCATCGCCATGGGCCTGTCGGCGCTGTGCGGCCTGCATTGCATCGCCACCACCCTGCTGGTGGGTGCCATGGCCTCTATCGGCACGATCCTCGAATCGCCGATGATCCATGAGGGCGGGCTGGCCATTGCGATCCTGCTCGGCACCATCAGCCTCGGCGCCGGGGCGCTGCGCCATGGAGCGATGCTGCCCGTGGCCATCGGATCGCTGGGCCTCGGCGTGATGGCCGGAGCGCTGAGCCATCATCACAGCCCGCTGGAGACGGTGTACACATTGCTGGGCGTCTCGATCCTGAGCCTCGGCCATTTCCTCAATCGCGGCCGTCATCGGCGTGAAGCGGGCGAACCGGCCGGCCATTGCGCCTGAGGGGCCTTAGCTCCTTCCCTTCCCCGGCTTTCTTCGCCCGCATCCTTTCCGGTAATGGAACGTTGCGGTAAGGATTCAGGTCCGCACAGAAGGAGCATCCAGGGGTGAGCGAAGAGGCGCTTTCCGGTCGAAATCCCGCCAGCCGGGCCGCCGCCATCGTCAGCTTCGACCTCCTCTTCCCCGTCGAGGATGCCCATCTCGACGCGATCTGCCGCCTGACCGCGCAGCATTGCGACGCGCCCATCGCCCTGATCAGCCTGGTCGACGAGGAGGAACAGCGTTTCCTGGGCAAGGCCGGAACGACGCTGACCTATACCTCGCGCTCCACCTCCTTCTGCGCGATCGCCATGGAGGAGCGGGATATAGTCATCGTTCCCGACGCGACACGGGACGCGCGCTTTGCCGATTTCGCGCTGGTGACGGGCGAACCCCATATCCGCTTCTATGCCGGGGCGCCGCTGGTCACGCCGGAGGGAATCCCGCTGGGCGCGCTCTGCGTGCTTGACCGGACCCCGCGCGACGACCTGACCGACAGGCAGAAGGCCATGATGCGCGTGATGGCCGATGCGGTGATGGACCGCCTGGCCCTGCGCCGCGCCCGCCGCGACGAGCAACTGGCCGCGAAGGATGCGGCAAGCGCGCTCGATGCCAGCGAGTGGCGTTTCCGGACGCTGGCCGACACCATGCCGCAAATGGTCTGGTCCTCCCGTTCCGACGGCTATCCGGATTATTTCAACGCCCGCTGGTATGAATTCACCGGACTGACCGCGGAAGCGAGCGAGGGCGATGGATGGCGCCAGTCCCTCCATCCCGACGACCATGAACGGACGGCCGAGACATGGAACCGGAGCGTCCGCACGGGCGAACCCTATGAGATCGAATATCGGCTGAGGCGGGCGGACGGCCAGTATCGCTGGGCCTTGGCGCGCGGCCTGGCCATGCGGGCCGGCAATGGCCGCATCATCCGCTGGTTCGGCACCTGCACCGACATTCACGATCACAAGATCGCGCTGGAGGAGCGGGAACTGATCAGCCAGGAGCTGAGCCATCGCATCAAGAATATCTTCGCGGTCATATCAGGCCTGATCGGACTTTCCGCACGGTCGTCCCCCGCCATCCAGTCCTTTGCCGAGGCCTTGCGCGACCGCATATTGGCCTTGGGCCGGGCGCATGATTTTGTCGGGCCGCAAGGGCATTCGCGCGACGCGAACGCACCGAACGAAAGCCTCCAGGGATTGCTGCGCGAAATATTCGCGCCTTATGATGGGGAGGCGGGCGGCCGCGTTTCCATCAGCGGGGACGACATCCCGATCGACGACCGGTCGGCGACGCCCCTCGCCCTTACCTTTCACGAAGTCGTGACCAATGCCGCCAAATATGGCGCGCTGTCGCGGCCCGACGGAAAGGTCGCGCTCTCCATCCGCTCCGGTGACGAGGAGGTGGAGATGCTATGGCAGGAGAGCGGCGGCCCGGCCGTGGGCAGGATCAACCCCGCCGGTTTCGGATCGCGCCTGCTGGACCTCAGCGTCCGGCGGCAGCTGGGCGGCAGCTATGAACAGATTTGGGAAGCGGACGGCCTGCTGATGCGGCTGCGCATTCCGCTGGCGGCCTTCAGTCGCCGGTCCGGCTGAGCGGCACGACCGCATCATTATCCGGCGCGCTATGGCCGTCGCCCAACGCCCATTCTATCGCGGCGCGCAACATGGTGCCGTCAAAGGGCTTGCAGACATAGCCGAGCGCGCCGGTGGGAGGCGTCCCGATCTGCGCGGGATTGGCGGTCACGAAAACCGAGCGGATCGCATGCTTGTCATACAGGTCGGCCGCGATCTGGGGTCCCGTGCGCCCGTCGCGCAGATTGATGTCGACGAGCGCGAGCGTGCATCCCTCCGCCAGCCTGAGCGCCTCCGAACGGTCCATGGCTATGCCGCCCACGGCATAGCCGCTGTCGGTCACCACGCGTTCGATATCGAGCGCAACGAAAACCTCGTCCTCGACGATCAGGATGGTAGATGGGGGTTCAGCCTGTCCATGCATAACATGGATTAAATTCCGGCCTTGTCCTCCGGTTCCCTGAGTTCGACTACGTATAGGGAAAATCGGTCGGCAAACAGGACCTGCTGCCTCGCGATTGCGTCAGATCGCCTCGCCGGAAAGCCGCTGGCAGAGCATGTCGAGCTGATCGAGGGTGGAATAATTGACCGTCACCGTCCCCTTGCCATCGCCGCCATAGCTGATGGCGACCTTCATGCCGAGCAGATCGCCCAGGTCACGCTCCAGCGCGGCGATATCGGCATTGGCGGCGGGATCAGCGGAGGCGGCCGTTCCGGGCTTGCGGGCGCCGCCGGTACGGGCCTCCCTCACCAGCCGTTCGGTATCGCGCACCGACAGGCCCTTGCGCGCGACTTCGCCCGCCATGCGCTCGCAATCCGGCGCACCGATCAGCGCGCGGGCATGACCCATGGTCAGTTCATTGGCCATGACCTGATCCTGCACGCGGGTCGGCAGGTCGAGCAAGCGCATGAGGTTGGCGACATGGCTGCGCGATTTGCCGACCAGTCGGCCGAGCGCATCCTGGCTATGGCCGAACTGTCCGATCAGCTTCCTGTAGGCGCGCGCCTCTTCGATCGGGTTCAGGTCCTCGCGCTGGATATTCTCGATCAGCGCGATTTCCAGCGTCTCCGCCTCGTCAAAGTCGCGGACGATGGCCGGGATACGGTGCAGTTGCGCCTTCTGCGCCGCGCGCCAGCGGCGCTCGCCCGCCACGATCTCATAGCGCTCGATGCCGGAGGGGCGGACGATGATGGGCTGGATCACGCCGCGCGTCGCGATGCTGTCCGCCAGCTCCTGCAACGCGCCCTCGTCAAATTGACGGCGGGGCTGTTCCGGATGAGGTTTAATTGCAGTAATATCAATAAGTTGAATGGTACGTCCATTGGCGGGAGGGGAGGCGGGTGCCTCCCCGGAACCGACTGCCACGTCACGGCTCGTGTCCGCGAACAGAGCGGACAGGCCCCGGCCCAGCCCCTTGTGCCGGCTCGCGGTCCGGACCGCATTCTCGCCCTTGCTCTCGCCTTCACCGCTCATGCTGCCACCTCCCGTGCGGGGAGACGTTCGATCAGTTCCCGCGCCAATTGCATATAGGCCTCAGACCCCGCGCAGCGCATGTCGTAAATCAGCGCCGGCATGCCATGGCTCGGTGCTTCGGACAGGCGGACATTGCGGGGAATGACCGTTTCAAAAACCAGATCGCCCAGGCAGCTGCGCACATCTTCCGCCACCTGATCGGTCAGGCGGTTGCGGCGATCATACATGGTGAGCGCCACGCCAAGGATCGACAGGTCGGGATTGAAGCGTTCGCGGATGCGCTCGACCGTCTGGAGAAGCTGGCTCAGCCCCTCCAGCGCGAAGAATTCGCATTGCAGCGGCACCAATATGGAGGATACCGCGACCATGGCGTTGATGGTCAGAAGACCAAGGGAGGGAGGGCAGTCGATCAGGCACACGTCCCACCGGCCCGCCGGCGCGGCGCGAAGGGCATGGGACAGGCGGTGGGTGCGCTCCTCCAGATCGACCAACTCGATCTCCGCGCCGGAGAGATCCTGCGTCGCGGCCACGATATCGAGACGGGGCACCTGGCTGTGCAGCACGGCCTCGTCCAGCGCGCAATTGCCGACCAGAAGGTCATAGGCGGAATAAAGGCGCGCCTTCTGCTCGATGCCCAAGCCGGTCGAGGCGTTGCCCTGCGGGTCGAGGTCGATCAGCAGGGTGCGATGCCCCGTGGCCGCCAGCCCGGTGGCAAGGTTGATCGCCGTGGTCGTCTTGCCCACTCCGCCCTTCTGATTGGCGATGGCGATGTTCATCATGCCTTGCGTCTCCGTGCGGATTTCCCGGTTCCCGACCCCCCGTGGCGGCACTTCAGCCCGTTCGCGACAAGGATGGCGCTTTCAGCATCCGTGACGCTCTGTTCCACGTGGAACGCAGCTTGCCACCGCCGGCGCGCGGATTCCAGTTCGATTTCCGCACTTCGCCCCTTTGGGAGGAGCCAGAGCGTATTTTCGTCGCATAAATGATTCGCTACGTCGAATGTGCGTTCGAGAGGGGCAAAAGCGCGGGCCGAAATGACCGCCGCGGCACCTTCCAATGTTACATGTTCGACGCGGGCCTGTTTCACAGTCGCATGCCCCAGACCGAGCCTGTCGAGACAGGTTTCGAGAAAGCGGGCGCGCAGTCCACGTGTCTCGATCAGGACCAGCGGCTGTTCCCGCAGGCAGGCAATGACCAAGCCAGGGAAACCGCCGCCGCTGCCGAGATCGGCCCACAGCCCGCTGCGTCCCGCTTCCCCCGCAAGGCTCAGCAGTTGCGCGGAATCCACGATATGGCGCGCCCAGAAATTGGGAATGGTCGAGGCGGCAACGAGATTCTGCCGCCCATTTTCATCGATGACGAGATCGGCCAGGCGGGAGAGCCTCTCCACCGCCGCCAGTCCATGCCCCTGCGCATCCAGCCATGCGCGAGCCTCTTCTTCGGTCATGCCGCGTGCCGCTTCAGGGCTACGAGCAGGGCTGCGAGCGCGGCAGGGGTGATGCCGCGCACACGCGCAGCGGCGCCCAGCGTCTCGGGACGGGCCGCCGACAGACGCTCGACCATCTCCGTCGACAGACCGCCAATGATGCCGAAATCGAAATCGCCCGGAATGGCGACGGTATCATTGGCGCGAAGATCCCGCACCGCCGCCGCCTGCCGTTCGAGATAGGGCGCGTAGCGGGCATCCTCGAATATCTCCTCCAGCAGAGCCGTGTCGTGCGCCGCGAGATCGGGTTCGACGGCCAGGACGCGATCCAGCGTCACCTCGTCGAAACGGCACCAGTCGGAAAGGGCGCGGATGGTGCCGTCGGCACCTCGCCCTTCCAACATGGCGTCCGCGCGGACCATCCGGGCAAAGACGGTCGACGCCGTCGCCCGCTGCGCTTCCCGCCTTTCGAACCATGCCCAGCGTTCATCCCCGACAAGGTCAAGGGATCTGCCCTTCCCCGTCAGACGGGTCGCCGCATTGTCCGCGCGCAGGGCAAGGCGAAACTCGGCGCGAGCCGTGAGCATGCGATAGGGTTCGGTCACACCCTGAAGAACGAGATCGTCGATCATCACGCCGATATAGCTTTCGGCCCGGTCGAGGATGAGCGGTTCCAGCCCCAGGGCATGGGCCGCGGCATTGGCGCCCGCGACCAGCCCCTGCGCCGCCGCTTCCTCATAGCCGGTGGTGCCGTTGATCTGCCCGGCGAGGAAAAGGCCGGCAATCTGTCCGACCGCCAATCGCCGGTCGAGCGCGCGCGGATCGATATGGTCATATTCGACGGCATAGCCCGGCACCTCCATCCGCACCTGCTCCAGCCCCTCGATAGACTGGAGAAGCGCGAGTTGGACATCGGTCGGCAGGGAGGTGCTGATACCGTTGGGATAGACGAGATGCGTATCCAGCCCCTCCGGCTCCAGGAATATCTGATGGCCGTCGCGGTCACCGAAACGATGAATCTTGTCCTCTATGGAGGGACAATAGCGTGGGCCGCGACCTTCTATGGCGCCGCCGAACAGGGGCGAGCGGTTCAGGCCGCCCCGGATGACGTCATGGGTCCGCGCATTGGTGCGGGTAATCGCGCAGGACAGTTGCGGCAGGACGCGCGCGCCAAGATCGGACATGCTCCAGCTCGCGCTGTCCGAGGGCTGTTCCTCCAGACGCGCCCAGTCGATGGTCCGTCCATCGAGGCGTGGCGGCGTCCCTGTCTTGAGGCGCGCCATCGGCAAGGCGACATCGCGAAGCTGCGCGGCGAGGCGATGCGCCGCCCCCTCCCCAATGCGCCCGCCGTCCATCCGCTCCTCACCCCGGAACAGACGTCCGCCCAGAAAGGTGCCGGTGCAGAGCACGACCGACGGCGCGACCAGGCGCGTGCCGTCCGCGAGATCGAGACCAGCCACTCGTTCCCCGTCGAGGATCAGGGCCGCCGCCTCGCCCGGCGCGACGGTCAGCCCCGGCATTGCCGCGATGAGCCTCTGCAC
Source organism: Sphingobium sp. (assembly GCA_047602685.1). Classification (GTDB taxonomy): domain Bacteria; phylum Pseudomonadota; class Alphaproteobacteria; order Sphingomonadales; family Sphingomonadaceae; genus Sphingobium. Next base: position 575 of record JASGGS010000068.1, on the reverse strand, counting down.
TTCCGCTCGGAAGCGCTTGCGGTCGGCCTGGACGCGCGGTCCCTGCACCGCCTTGCCCTTGCTGGCATTGAGCAAGCGATAATGGATGGCGCCCGCATCGGCCCCGCGCGCGATGATGCCATCCAGCGCGTCCACTTCCCGCACCAGATGCCCCTTGCCCAATCCACCTATGGCGGGGTTGCAGGACATGGCGCCGACAGTAGCGGGATCAAAGGTCACCAGGACAGTGCGCGCGCCGCGCCGTGCCGCAGCCGCAGCCGCCTCGCAACCGGCATGGCCGCCGCCGAGGATGATGACATCATAGGGGATCATGGGCCGCGCCTTACGGATTTATGGGCGCCGGGTCAAAGGACTGTTCCACGTGGAACATATGCGGTGGATCATGCCGCGCGAATATGGGGCGCACTGCCCTCCATGCCAACGATCACCCGTTGCAGCACGCGGCGCCCGACTTCTGCCAGAGGCCCCCGTGCATGCTGGAAGCGCACATTGTCCCAGATCAGGAGATCGCCGCGATGCCAGCGATGCTCCAGCAGATTGTCCGGCGCATAGAGAGCGTCGAACAAACGATGCAG
>JASGGS010000067.1:0-19210 GCA_047602685.1 Sphingobium sp. | reverse complement strand
TGCTGGCGTTCGTCATCGCCATGATCCTGGTCTTCGTGGCCTGAAGAATACTGACGATGATCGCGGCGGGATGTCCTTGACGCCCGCCGCCCTTTTCGGACGAACGATATGCCTCAGATAGCGCAAATCGCCGAAACCTATTCGTCCCAGATCTTCTGGCTGCTGCTCACTTTCGGCTTCGTTTTCTTCGTAGTCGGTCGTGGCATGGTGCCGAAGATCCAGGGCACGGTTGACGCACGGGACAGCAAGATCGCCGACGATCTGGCCACCGCAAAGGCGAGCTTCGCCAAGGCGGACGAGCTGGAGGAGGAATGGCGGGCCAAGGAGAACGCCAGCCGCGCCGAGGCGCAGTCCGTCGTTGCCGAGGCCAAGGCCCAGGCGGCCAGGGCCAATGAGGGGCAGCTTCGCGAAGCGGACGCCGCCATCGCCGCCAGGATCGCGGAAGCGGAAGCGTCCGTCGAGGCGGCGCGTTCCGGCGCCCTGACGGAGATCGAGGCTGTCGCCGCGGATGCGGCGTCGGAGATGGTCCTGCGCGTCGCGGGCACCCAGGTGTCGCCGCAGGCGGCCACCGAAGCAGCAAAGGCGGCACTGGCCAATGGCTGACGCAAGCAACAATGCGGCCGCGGATAGCGCCGCCGTGGAATATAATCTCGAGCATGCGGCGCATGCGGAGACGCTGAACGGCGCCGAAGGCCATGCCGTGACCGAGGCCCATGGCGGTCCTGCCGGCGCGCATGAGCCTGATCCGACGGCCGTCGGCATGGATGCGACGGCCTGGGTCAGCCTCGCCATGCTGGTCTTCCTCGCCATATTGGTTTGGAAGAAGGTCCCCGCGCTGATCGCGGGCATTCTGGACCAGCGCATCGCGGACATCCGCAGGCAGCTGGACGAGGCTGGCAATCTCCGCAAGGAGGCCGAGGCGCTCAAGGCCGAATATGAGGCCAGGATCGCCGCCGCCGCCAAGGATGCCGAAGCGCTGCGCGTCCACGCCGCCGAGGAAGCCGCGCAGGCTATCGAGGACGCCAAGGCCCAGGCCGCCGAGCTGATCGCCCGCCGTCAGAAAATGGCGGAGGACAAGATCGCGGCCGCCGAACGCGCCGCCGTGGCCGACATTCGCGCCCGCACCGTCAAGGCGGCGACCGCCGCCGCCGCGACCCTGATCCAGCAGAACCACACGCCTGCCTCCGACGCGGCGATGGTGGACCAGGCCATCAGGCAGGTCGGCTCGACCCACTGAGATATTTTCCTTGCGGAAAGGCAGAGGCCGGGTCGGTTCGTCCGTCCCGGCCTTTCTGTTCGTGCGGCCCCTCTCTACATAAGCATCCATGTCCGAACGCAGCTCTCCCGACAGGTTCAACGAGGAAAAGGCCGTCTACACGGTGCGCGGCGCCGGTGCGCCCGATCTGGAGGCGGGCGTCGAGGCGATTCGCGCGACAGTACGGACATTGCCCGCGCGTCCCGGCGTCTACCGCATGCTGGATGCGCGCGGCGATGTGCTCTATGTGGGCAAGGCACGCGCGCTGAAGAACCGCGTAACCAACTATACGCAGGTCGACCGGCTGCCCACCCGTCTGAAGCGCATGGTCTCGCAGACCCGCTCCATGACCATCGTCACGACCGACAGCGAGGCGGAGGCGCTGCTGCTGGAGGCGCAGCTCATCAAGCGCTTCCGGCCGCCCTATAATGTCCTGCTGCGCGACGACAAAAGCTTTCCCTTCATCCTGCTGCGGGAGGATCATGCCTTTCCGCGCATCCAGAAGCATCGCGGCGCGCAGAAGATCAGGGGCCGCTATTACGGCCCCTTCGCCAGCGCCGGGTCGGTGACGCGGACCATCAACGCGCTTCAGAAGCTGTTCCTGCTCCGCTCCTGTACCGACAGCTTCTTCGCCAACCGCTCGCGGCCCTGCCTGCTCTACCAGATCAAGCGCTGCTCGGCCCCCTGCGTGGAACGGATCGACGAGGGCGCCTATGCGGAACTGGTGTCGGACGCACAGGACTTTCTTGGCGGCAAGTCGACCAAGGTGCAGGCGAAGCTGGGCGCGGCCATGCAATCGGCCTCCGACGCCATGGATTTCGAGATGGCCGCGATCTACCGCGACCGGCTCAAGGCGCTGACCTTCATCCAGGGCAGCCAGGCGGTGAATGCCGAGGGGCTGGGCGATGCGGACATCTATGCGCTGGCCGCGAGGGACGGCGGCATCTGCATCCAGGCCTTCTTCATCCGTGGCGGCCAGAATTGGGGCCATCGCAGCTTCTTTCCTGTCCACACCCATGATGTGGCGGATGAAGAGGTGCTGGAGAATTTCCTCGCCCAGTTCTACGAGGAGGTGCCGCCCGCGCCCCTGATCCTGTGCGACCGCGAGCCCGCCGAATGCGCGTTGCTGGGCGTGGCGCTGACCGGGAAGCTGGGGCGCAAGGTGCGCATAGAAGTGCCCCGGCGCGGCGACCGCATGAAGCTGATCCGGCAGGCGCAGCGCAATGCCGTGGAGGCGCTGGAGCGGCGGCAGGCGGAGAGCAGCGCGCAGGGACGGATATTGCGCGACATGGCCGATCTCTTCCATCTGGACGGCGTGCCGGACCGGATCGAGATTTACGACAACAGCCATATCCAGGGCGCCCATGCGCTGGGCGCGATGGTCGTCGCCGGGCCGGAGGGTTTCCGCAAGAACGCCTATCGCAAGTTCAACATCAGGCAGGCGGAGACGAACGACGATTTCGGCATGATGCGGGAAGTGTTCCAGCGCCGTTTCGCCCGCGCGCAGGACGAGGACCCGGATCGCGACGGCGGCGAATGGCCCGATCTCGTCCTGGTCGATGGCGGCCGCGGCCAGATCAACGCCGCCCGCGCGGTGCTGGAGGATCTGGGCATAGAGGATGTCTGCATGATCGGCGTGGCCAAGGGGCCGCATCATGGGCGGGAAGGGCGCGAGGTCTTCCACCTGATGGACGGGCGGGAAATCACCCTGCCGATCAACCATCCCGTGCTGTTCTACATGCAGCGCCTGCGCGACGAGGCGCACCGCTTCGCCATCGGCGCGCACCGGCAGAAACGGAGCAAGGCCATCTCCGTCAGTTCGCTGGACGAGGTGCCGGGCATCGGACCGGCCCGCAAGCGCGCGCTCCTCATGCATTTCGGGACGGCCAGGGCGGTGAAGAACGCCTCGCTGGACGATCTCGCCAAGGCGCCGGGCGTGTCGAAGGCCGTCGCGCAGACGGTCTATGATTATTTCCACGGCTAACCCTTTGGAGATGCTATCCTCCGCCGCGCAATAGAAAGGAGGCGGCGGATGAAGTCGATGCAGTTCTCGGTGGCGCCGGAGCAGCTCTGGCAGGCGATCAATCCGTGGACGTTCAACTGGCAAGGCGGTAATTGGCAAGGTGCGCGGATCGGCTTCGTCAATGTCGATCTCGGCGCCACGCCCCGGCCCGATATCGAGCAGGCGGTGCTGGACGAGGTGGGCAGCTATGGGCGCCAGATCGGCCGCATCGGCGACGCGCTGGAGGTGCTGCTGCGCCATGTCAGGCTGGAGGGCCTGACGGAGAAGGAGCAGGACGCGCTCGACATATTGCAGGGCCAGATCGCGGAGGTGCGCAAGGTAAAGGCGCGGGAGGCATAGCCTGCATCTTGGTGGCGCGCGCGCGGTGCGATAGAGCGGAGCCGTGCCCTATCTTTCCACCCCTGCCATCGTCTGCGCGCTGCGCCATCATGGCGAACATGGTTCGATCGCGCGCCTGCTGACGCCGGAGGCGGGGCTGGTGGCTGGCTATGTGCGCGGCGGACGGTCGCGGACGATGCGCCCCGTGCTGATCCCCGGCAACCTGGTGGAGGCGGAGCTGCGCGCGCGGACCAGCGCGCAGCTTGCCGGCATGACGGTGGAACTGGCGCATAGCCGCGCGCCCCTCCTGTCCGAGCCACTGCCGGCGGCGGCCATCGAATGGGCCTGCGCGCTGACGGCCGCCACCCTGCCGGAGGAATATCCCTGTCCCGCCCTCTATTCGGCCCTGTCCGCCGTGCTGGACGCGATCGAGGCCGCACCCGCCGCGCGGGGCTGGGCGGTGGCGCTGGTGCAATATGAGCTGCTGCTGCTCGCCGAACTGGGCTTCGGCCTCGATCTCGGCGCTTGCGCGGTGGCGGATACCGGCAATGACCTCGCCTTTGTCAGCCCTAGGTCGGGCCGGGCCGTCAGCCGCTCCGGGGCCGCCGGATATGAAGCGCGTCTGCTTCCCTTGCCGTCCTTCCTGCTGGAGGGCGGGGAGGCGGGTTGGCCCGATATCATGGACGGCCTGGCCCTGACCGGCCATTTCCTGCGCCGCGACGTGCTGGGCCGCGTGGAGGCACGCGACGGCGACCCAAGACGCGCGGATGTGCTGGCCGGCAGGGACCGGCTGGTCGAAAGGCTTAAAAGGGCCATTGCGTGAGCGGCGGCTGGGCCATATGCGTCCCCGCGACATTTTCGAATATCGAGTGAGAGCGAACATGCTGGTTGCAGTGCTTGCCGGAGACGGCATCGGCCCCGAAATCATGGTGGAGGCGCGCCGCGTGCTGGACGCGCTGGCGATCCCCGGCCTGACGTTCGAGGAGGCGCCGGTCGGCGGCACGGCGTACAAGAGCGCGGGCCATCCCCTGCCGCCCGCGACACTGGATCTGGCGAAGCGTGCCGATGCGATATTGTTCGGCGCGGTCGGCGATCCGGCCTGCGACCGTCTGGAGAGGCACCTGCGCCCCGAACAGGCGATATTGGGCCTGCGCAAGGAACTGACCCTCTTCTCCAACCTGCGCCCCGCCAGGGTTTTCGCGGAACTGGCCGATGCCTCCACGCTGCGCCGGGATGTCGCGGCCGCAATCGACATTCTCATCGTGCGCGAGCTGAACGGCGACGTCTATTTCGGCGAGAAGGGGCATCGCACCACCGCTGACGGCCTGCGCGAAGGCTATGACATCATGTCCTATAACGAGGCGGAGGTGCGCCGCATCGCGCATAGCGGCTTCCAGGCAGCGCGCGCGCGGGGCGGGAAGCTGTGCTCGGTGGACAAGGCCAATGTGCTGGAAACCTCCCAGCTATGGCGCGACGTGGTGATCGAGGTGGCGAAGGACTATCCCGATGTCGAGCTGAGCCACATGTATGTGGACAATGCGGCGATGCAGCTCGTCAAGAATCCCGGCCAGTTCGACGTGATCGTCACCGGCAATCTGTTCGGCGACATCCTGTCCGATCTTGCCAGCCAGTGCGTGGGGTCCATCGGCCTTCTGGCGTCGGCCTCCCTCGATGCGGCGAACAAGGGCCTGTACGAGCCGATCCACGGCTCCGCGCCGGACATTGCGGGGCAGGGCAAGGCGAACCCGCTGGCGATGATCCTGTCGGCGGCCATGATGCTGCGCTTCTCGCTCGGCCTGGGCGAGCAGGCGGACCGGATAGAGGCGGCGGTTGCGAAGGCGCTGTCGAACGGCGCGCGATCGGGCGATCTGGGCGGCGCGCTGTCCACGACGCAGGTGGGCGATGCCGTGCTGGCGGCATTGAACTGAGGAATTTTCGATGAAGAAGAGCACTGGACTGGACCGCTCGATCACGCGCAACTGGCGCCCCGCGACGCAGGCGGTGCGCGGCGGCACGTGGCGCAGCGAGCATGGCGAGACGTCGGAGGCGCTGTTCCTCACCTCCGGCTATACCTATGACGATGCCGAGACCGTCGCGGCCCGTTTCCAGGGCGATCAGGACGGCATGACCTATTCGCGCCTCCAGAACCCGACCGTGCAGATGCTGGAGGAGCGGATCGCCCTCCTGGAAGGCGCGGAGGCCTGCCGCGCGCAGGCCACGGGCATGGCCGCCATGACCACGGCGCTCTTGTGCCAGCTCCAGTCCGGCGATCATGTCGTGGCGGCGAAGGCGGCCTTCGGCTCCTGCCGCTGGCTCACCGACAATCTGCTGCCCAAATGGGGCATCGCGACGACCACGATCGACGCGCGCGACAACCGGGCGTGGGAAGAGGCGATCCGGCCCAATACCAAGGTCTTCTTCTTCGAGACCCCGGCCAATCCCACCATGGATATCGTCGACCTCGACCATGTCTGCGGCCTGGCCCGCGCGCATGGGATCACGACGGTGGTCGACAATGCCTTCGCGACCTCCGCGCTCCAGCGCCCGCTGGATTTCGGCGCGGACGTGGTGGCCTATAGCGCGACCAAGCTGATGGACGGGCAGGGGCGCGTCCTGGCGGGCGCCGTCTGCGGCACGGAACAGTGGATCAACGAGGTGCTGCTGCCCTTCCAGCGCAATACCGGTCCCAATCTCGCGCCCTTCAACGCCTGGGTCGTGCTGAAGGGGCTGGAGACGCTGGACCTGCGCGCGCGCAAGCAGTCCGAGAATGCGCTGACGGTCGGCCGGTTCGTGGAAGGGCGCGTGCCGCGCATCCTGCACCCCGGCCTGCCCAGTCATCCGCAGCATGCACTGGCCGCGAAGCAGATGAAGGCGTTCGGCCCCATCTTCTCCTTCATCCTGGACGGCGGCCGCGAGCAGGCCATGGCCCTGCTCAACGCGCTGGAACTGGCCGATATCTCGAACAATATCGGGGACAGCCGCACCTTGGTGACGCATCCCGCCTCCACCACCCATCATGGCGTGGGGCCGGAAACCCGCGAGGATATGGGCGTGGTCGAGGGCATGCTGCGCATCAATGTGGGCCTTGAGGACCCGGAGGACATCATCGCCGACCTGGATCAGGCATTGACGAAGGTCGGGCTTTAGAGGATTTTCATGGCTCCGGTTTCCCACCGGAGCCATGAAAAAGAACCGGACGCCATGCTAGCCCTCTTCCCCTATTCCGAGACGACCAAGGACGTCACCGTGCGCGTGTCCGTGGCGTTCCTGGCGGAACAGTCCGAGCCGGAGCGGGGCCGCTGGTTCTGGGCTTATCATATCCGCATCGAGAATGGGCAGGACAAGCCGGTGCAGCTTCTCACCCGACGCTGGCACATCACCGACGGGCGGGGTTCCGTCCATACGGTGGAGGGCGAGGGCGTGGTCGGCGCGCAGCCGGTGATCCAGCCGGGCACCGCCTATGACTATGTGTCGGGCTGTCCGCTCGCCACGCCCACGGGCGTGATGGTCGGCAGTTTCCAGATGCTCGGCAGCGACGGTGCCCTTTTCGATGTTCAGGTTCCCCGTTTTGGATTGATCGCGGCGGCAGTCTCAGGATGAAGCGTACCCATTTGCCGCTCAACGGCCTGCGCGTGTTCGACGCGGCGGCCCGGCACCTTTCCTTCACCCGCGCGGCCGACGAGCTGGCCGTGACCCCCGCCGCCGTGGGGCAGCAGATCCGCGCGCTGGAGGACATGCTGGGCGTCGTCCTCTTCCGCCGCACGCCCAAGGGGCTGGAACTGACCCCGGAGGCGGAGGCGGGCCTGCCCGCGCTGCGTTCCGGTTTCCTGGAGTTCGAGGAGTCGGTGCGCGCCATGCAGGTGGGGCAGTCGTCCCAGCACCTGACCATCGCCGCGCCGCGCGATTTCATCCAGAAATGGCTGAGTGCGCGTCTCGCCGCCTATATGGGGGCGCATCCCGATCTCTCGATCGTGCTGATCGCGTCGGAGGGCGTGCCGGATTTCACGGAATCCAATCTCGACCTCGCCATCGCGCTGGCCGACGGGCCGGGCGCGCATGAGGGGCTGGCGCTGGGCGAGGCCCGCTTCATCCGCGTGGGGGCGGAGGGCGCCGCGCTTTCGGCGAACATATTGTGGCCCGGCTCGCCGGATCAGGCGGCCACGGGCGCGATCCGGGTGCCCGATGCGGGCCTTGCCATAGAGGCGGCGATATCCGGCCTCGGCACGGCGCTGGTCCCGGCGCTGCTGGCGCAGGCGGATATCGAGGCGGGGCGGGTCAAGGCATTGGAGGCGGATCAAGCCGCGACGCTGGGCTACTGGCTGATCGCGCCCCTGCCGCAATGGCGGCAGAAGAAGGTCAGGGCGCTGGTCGAGGCGTTGGTGGCGGGCTAGAGGTTTGCGGTTGAGTTGGTGATACTGGCCATTTGCAGACATAATGCCATTCGATACAAGCAGACGATATGAAGCTATTCAATCGTCTATGCCGCTTAATTGACTGGGACATTGGGCGTGGCGCAGGCGTCAATGCCGGTAGTATAGCGCTTGTGATTGGCTTTGTGCCGTGGGTTGCTTTCATCTCCTTCGGCAATGAGCCGGGATATTTCAGCACGATAATGATCGGGCTGCTCGTCGTTTGGACGATCTCTTGGTTTACATTTGTTGCTTGGCGCTGGTGACGGCATCTTAAGGCGTCAGCTAAGCGAAGCGACAGAGCATATGACCGAAAGGGCAAATACTTGCTTCCTCCCGAATATGCTGAAACACAGAGCGCTACCGAGGCGGAACTGAAAAAGCGGAACGTCCGCTAACCTCCTGTCTTCTCCCCCATTCAATCCACCCAGTCCAGCCCGATATCCCGATAGACGGACCGGTCCTCGTCCCAGCTCTCCTTCACCTTGACGTGCAGGTAGAGATGGACGCGCACGCCTAGCAATTTGCCTAGCTCCTCGCGCGAGCGGGAGCCGATTTCCTTCAGCCGCGCGCCGCCCTTGCCGAGGACGATGGCGCGCTGTGATGCGCGCTCCACGAGGATCTGCTGGTGGATCTCCACCGACCCGTCCTCGCGCTCGCTATATTTCTCCGTCTCGACCGCGCTCTTATAGGGCAGCTCGTCATGGAGCTGGTGATAGAGCTGCTCGCGCGTGATCTCCGCGGCGAGCAGGCGGTCGGTCGCGTCCGACACCTGATCCTCAGGGAACATCCACGGCCCCTCCGGCATGGCGCCGGCCAGCGCGGTCTTGAATTCCGCGAGGCCGTCGGCCGTCTGCGCGCTGATGAAATATGTCTCCACCGGCGCGATCTGCGCGACCAGCTTCTCCGTCAGGACCAGCAGCTTGTCCTTGGCCGCGATGTCGACCTTGTTGATGACGAGCCATTTCGGCTCCTTGCGCCTGGCCAGCCCCTCGATGATCGGCTCCATCTTGGGGCCTAGCCCCGCGCGCCCGTCCACGATCAGCGCGATCAGGTCCGCATCCTGCGTGCCGCCCCAGGCCGCCTGCACCATGGCCCTGTCGAGGCGGCGTCCGGGCGTGAAGATGCCGGGCGTGTCGACCAGCACGATCTGCGCCTCGCCTTCCAGCGCCACGCCCATGACGCGGGTGCGCGTCGTCTGCGCCTTGGGGCTAGTGATGGCGACTTTCTGGCCCACCAATGCGTTGACGAGGGTGGACTTGCCCGCATTGGGCGCGCCCACGACGGCTACAACGCCGCAGCGTTCGGTCATGACAATTTCTCCAGCAGCAGCGTGGCCGCCTGTGTCTCGGCCTCCTGCTTCGATCCACCTTCCGCCTCCGCCGTGCCGATGCCGTTGATCGACACGCTCACCCGGAACCGCAGCGCATGATGCGGACCGTCGCGGGAGACGAGTTCATAGACGGGCGGCTTGCGCCGGTTGGCGGCCGCCCATTCCTGCAATGCGGACTTGGGATGCTTGGGCGCGGCGGCGGCGCCCGTGATGCTCTCGGCCCAGAGCCGCCGCACCATGTCGCGCGCCGCCTCCATCCCCTTGTCCAGATAGAGCGCGCCGATGACCGCCTCCATCACGTCGCCTAGCACATTGTCGCTGTCCAGCGCGCCGTCGTCGCGCGCCTGCTTGCCCAGCGCGATATGCGCGGGCAGGCCGATGGCGCGGGCGATGTCCGCGCAGGCAGTGCCGGTGACGAGCGTGTTGAGCCGCCGCGAAAGCTGCCCTTCCTTCTCGTCCGGGAACAGTTCGTACAGCCATTCCGCCACGACCAGGCCCAGCACGCGGTCGCCCAGGAATTCCAGCCGCTCATAATTGTCCGCGCTCGCGCTGCCATGGGTCAGCGCGCGCGTGTAGAGCGCCATGTCGCCGGGCGCCAGGCCGATCAGGGCGGCCAGCCAGCCGGATGTCGCCTCGCCGGTCAGAAGCCTTCCCCGATCCGGTTGAAGCGGGCCGCCGTGAACCAGGTCCAGGGCAGGAACCAGTTGGCCGAACCGTCGGTGGAGAAGACGGAGACGAGCGCGCGGCCGACCAGGTTCCGCTGCGGCAGGAAACCCACGCCGCCCGCCTCCACGGGCACGCGGCTGTCGGCGCTGCGGTCGCGATTGTCGCCCATGACGAAGACATGACCCTCCGGCACGATCATCAGCGGCGTATTATCCTCCGGCCCGTCGATCAGGTCGAGCACATTATAGCTGCGCCCATTGGGCAGCGTCTCGCGATATTGCGGGTATCGGCAGGAGAGTGAACCGTCCGCGCCATGCACCTCATATTGCGCGCGGTAACAGGGGGAGGAGCCGCCCTCCCGCCGGGTCGCGTCCAGCATGTTCTGCGTGGCGGGGATGATCAGGTCGTCGATCCGCTTCTTGGGCACCGCCTTGCCGTTCAGGAAAAGCTGGCCGCTCCGCATCTGCACGATGTCGCCGGGCAGGGCGACCACGCGCTTGATCCAGTCCTCGCGCACATTGGCGGGCGCCTTGAACACCACCACGTCGCCGGGGACGGGGGCATGGGCCAGGATGCGGCCGGGGATCAGCGGCAGGTTGAACGGCAGGCTGTAGCGGGAATAGCCATAGGGCCATTTGCCGACCAGCAGATAGTCGCCGATCAGCAGCCGCGGCTGCATCGATTCCGACGGGATGTTGAAGGGCGCGACGATGAAGCTGCGCAATATGAAGACGATGAGGGCCAGCTTCACCGTGAAGCGGATGAAGTCCTTGGTCTCGGATGTTTTGCTGGGGCGCGTCATGGCTCGTCTTTGGTGGCAGACCGGCCGCGCGTCAAGCGAGGCGGAACGCGGCGGCGAGATCGTTGCGATCCGCATCGTCATGACATTGTGCGGTGCAAAAGCGCGGGAGATGCGTTACCAGTCGCGCAGGTGCGAAGGGAGACGATCTCAATGGCGGACGATGGGAAGCTGTCGGCAATCTGGCACGGCCTTGAAAGCGCGAAGGTTCCGGAGCTTCGTTCGATCTTCACGGTCGATCCGGACCGGCTGACCAAGCATGTGTTCGAGGCGGCGGGTATCCGTTTCGACTTCTCGAAGACCCATTTGCTCGATTCGACCGTTGATTCCTTCATCGAGCTGGCGGAGGCGGCGGACTTTGCCGCCGCGCGCGCCGCGATGTTCGCGGGCGAGGCGATCAACAACAGCGAGGGGCGCGCGGTCGAGCATGCCGCGCTGCGCGGCGAGGGCCGGGCGGAAACGGTGGCGGAGGCCAAGGCGCTGCGCGTGCGCATGCGCACCCTGATCGACGCGATAGAGGGCGAGGCGCTGGGCGAGGTCGCCCATGTCCTCCATATCGGCATTGGCGGGTCGGCGCTCGGCCCGGATCTGCTCGTCGATGCGCTGGCGCGGCACAGCGAGCGCTATGATGTCGCGGTGGTCAGCAATGTGGACGGCAGCGCGCTGGAGCAGGCGATCGCGGATTTCGATCCGCATGCGACCATCATCGCCATCGCCTCCAAGACCTTCACCACCAGCGAGACGATGCTGAACGCGCAAAGCGCGCTGCAATGGATGATGGACGCGGGCGTGGACGATCCCTATGGCCGCGTCATCGCGCTCACCGCCTCGCCGGAAAAGGCGATGGAATGGGGCGTGGACGAGACGCGCATCCTGCCGTTTCCCGAAAGCGTCGGCGGGCGCTATTCGCTCTGGTCCTCCATCGGTTTCCCGGCCGCCATCGCGCTCGGCTGGGGCGCGTTCGAGGAATTGCTGGAGGGGGCGGCGGCCATGGACCGCCATTTCCGGCAGGCGGCGCCCAAGGACAATATCCCCCTGCGCGCGGCCTTCGTCGACCAATATTATGCGCGCGTCCTCAAGAGCCAGACGCGCGCCGTCTTCGCCTATGACGAGCGGCTGCGCCTCCTGCCCAGCTATCTCCAGCAGCTTGAGATGGAGAGCAACGGCAAGTCGGTGAAGCGGGACGGCTCGCCCGCCGACGGCCCGACCGCGCCGATCACCTGGGGCGGCGTCGGCACGGATGCGCAGCATGCGGTGTTCCAGCTTCTCCACCAGGGCACCCATGTCGTGCCGGTCGAGTTCCTGGCGGTGACGGAGGCTGGCGACCGGCTGGACCCCGCCCATCATGATGCGCTGCTCATCAACTGCTTCGCGCAGGGCGCCGCGCTGATGCAGGGCAAGGACAGCGACGACCCGGCGCGCCATTATCCGGGCAACCGCCCTTCCTCGACCATCCTGCTCGACAGGCTGGACCCGCATACGCTGGGCGCGCTCATCGCCTTTTACGAACATCGCACCTTCGCGAACGGCGTGCTGCTGGGCATCAACAGCTTCGACCAGTTCGGCGTGGAACTGGGCAAGCAGATCGCGAGGAGCATCGAGAGCGAGGGGCCGAAGGGTTTCGATCCCTCGACCCTGGCGCTTATCGAGCGGGCGCTGACCTAGAGCCTGAAACGATCATGGTCCGGGCGGCGGGACAGGCTCCAGCGGCACGCCGGGGGCGTTGGTCGCGGAGGGAGCCGGTTGCGTCACCGACAGCGGCACCTGTGCGGGCGTCGCCGGGGCGGCGGGCGTGACGATGCCGTGCCGGTCGCGCCAGGCCTGGCTGTGCAATGCCTCTATCTCCGTCTGGCGGCGTTTCAGGTAAAGGTCGCGCGTGACGACATAGGGATCGCCGCTTTCGCGGATCTGCGTGAGCTGCTCATCGAACTCCACCCGGTCGTTCATCGACTTCACCGTGCCGGTGGTGATGGAATAAATCGGCCTGTTGAAGGGCTTGCCGAACGCGGCGGGCACGACCGCCAGGTCCAGCAGGCGGCCGATCAGGTCCCGCGCGGTCGTCGGGCCGAGAATGGGCACGAACAGGAACGGTCCCTGCTTGATGCCATGATAGCCGAATGTATTGGCGAACCCGTTCTGGCGATAGGGCAGACGGAAGGGCTTGCGCCTGGCCATGTCGAACAGGCCCGCCACGCCGATCGTGCTGTTGAGGGCGAAGCGCCCCGCCGTCTCCGCCGCCTTGCCCGGCTTGAACTGCAACAGATAGTTCAGGAAGACGACCGGCTCCGCCAGGTTGATGAGGGCATTGCGCAGGCCGTTGCGCACCGGCTTGGGCACGATCTTCTCATAGGTCCTGGCCGTGGGCGCGACGACGGCCTTGTCCACGGCCTGTATCGCGTTGAAGGAGGCGATGTTGACGCCCAGCAGGGGGTCCGCGCGGATGACCCTGCGCCCGCCCGTCACGACGATGGCGTCATCGGTGGCGCCCTGCTCCGGTGCTTCGGGCTGGTCCACGGATGGCGCTGCCGTCCCGCCGGTTGCCTCCACGGGCGCCACGGGAGGGGGAAGCGCCGTTTCCGCGCCTTCGGAGGCGGGGGCGGCCTGTTCGGTGGTCTCGTCGGCGGCGTCATCGGTCGTCGCGGCCATGCCGGACAGCAGCAATGCCAATGTGATGGTCGAAACGCTCAATCGCTGGCCCCCTTGCCGCCCATTGGATGATCGGGTCCGCCGGCCGGACGACCGCACCCGTCACTATGCGAACGCCGCCGCGCGTCCTTTCCCGCCCACCCCGCCCACCGGTTCGTCGCAACGGAATGGAAGGAAATTCCGGTCGCCGCCAGTGCTTTTTATGGCGCGGGCTGACGCTTTTTGAACCAGTCCGTCATCCGGTCGATGGCGTTTTTCACCAACGGGGTCGATACGGCGAAGCTGATGCGCAGGAAATGGTGGCCATCCACCGGGTCGAAATCGATGCCGGGCGCGGTCGCGACACCCGTGTCGCGCAGCAATTGCTCGCACAATGCCAGGCTGTCGCCGGCCAGGTGCCGCACGTCGCCATAGATATAGAAGGCACCGTCGGGCGGCGCGATCCGCTCCAGCCCCATTCCGGGCAGCGCGTCCAGCAGCAGGTCGCGGTTGCGCGCATAGCTTCGCACATGCCCCTCCAGTTCGTCCCGGCAATCGAAGGCGGCGAGGCCCGCATGCTGCGCCAGGCTGGGCGGCGTCAGGAACAGGTTGCCCATGCGCGCCCGCGCCGCGCCGATCAGGTCCGGCGGCACCACCAGCCAGCCGAGCCGCCAGCCCGCCATGCTGAAATATTTGGAAAAGCTGTTGATGACGAGCGCGTCTGGCAGCATCTCCAGCATCGAGCGGGCGGGCGCGCCATAGGTGAGGCCGTGATAGATCTCGTCGGAGATCACCCTTATCCCGCGCCTGCGGCATATGTCGGCAATGGCCGCCAGTTCGTCCGGCGGGATGACGGTGCCGGTGGGATTGGCCGGGCTGGCGAGGATGAGGCCATCCGGCGCCGGTTCGATCCGCTCCAGCGCCTCCGCCGTGATCTGGAACCGCTCCTCCGGCCCGCAGGCCAGCTCCACCGGTTCCAGGTAGAGGCTGCGCAGGGTACCGCGATAGGCGACATAGCCCGGCCGGGCCAGCGCCACCCGCGCGCCGGGCGGGAACAGGCAGGACAGGGCCAGCACCAGCGCGGGCGACGCGCCGCAGGTCAGGACGATCTGCTCGCTGCCCACCGTCACGCCATAGCTGTCCCGGTAATGGCGCGCGATGCGCTCCGTCAGGCGCTGGCTCTCCCAATAGCCCATGGGGTCGCTGTCGAGCACGCGGTGCGCGGCGGCGATGGCGGCGGCGGGCGCTCCGGTCGAGGGCTGGCCGAATTCCATGTGGATGATGTCGCGGCCGCTATCGGCGAGTTGGTGGGCGAGGCGGCCCATGGCAATGGCGTGGAAGGGGGCGACGTCGGCGATCATCGGCAATTGCTATGACCGATGGACGGCCGGTGCAATGGCGCCGTTGTCCCCGCGCCGATCAGGCCGGGCGGGAAAAGCCGGTTGCATGGGGCGGGGGGCAGCGCCCATATGCGCCGCGGCAGCAAAGGGATTCCCGCATGAGCGACTATGATTTCGACCTGTTTGTGATCGGCGCGGGTTCGGGCGGCGTGCGCGCCAGCCGCGTGTCGTCATCCTATGGCGCGCGGGTCGCGGTCGCGGAGGAATACCGGGTTGGCGGCACCTGCGTCATCCGGGGCTGCGTGCCCAAGAAGCTGCTGGTCTATGGCGCCCATTTCGCGGAGGACCTGCACGATGCCCGCCGTTTCGGCTGGAACGTGCCCGAATGCGATTTCGACTGGCCGCGCCTGCGCGACAATGTGCTGGCCGAGGTGGACCGTCTGAACGGCCTCTATACGGAGACGCTGGACAAGAACAAGGTCACCATCTTCCACGAGCGCGCGACCATCGAGGGACCGCATGAGGTGCGCCTTGCCGGCGGCAGGCGGGTGACGGCCGACAGGATATTGATCGCCACCGGCGCCTGGCCCGTCGTGCCGGAGATCGAGGGGGCGGAGCATGGCATCACCTCCAATGACGTCTTCCATCTGGAGACCCTGCCCCGTCGCATCGTGATCGCGGGCGGCGGCTATATCGCCAATGAGTTCGCGGGCATCTTCCACGAATTCGGCAGCCAGGTGACGGTGGTGAACCGCTCGGACCAGATATTGCGCGGCTATGACGAGCAGATACGCGACCGTCTCCTCCAGATTTCGCTGGGCAAGGGGATCGTCTACCGCTTCAACGCGCCCTTCCAGCGGATCGAGAAGCAGGAGGACGGGTCGCTGCACGTGCATCTCGACGGCTGCGATCCCATCGAATGCGACGCGGTGCTGTTCGCCACCGGCCGCCGCCCCAATGTCGCGGGGCTGGGTCTTGAAAAAGCGGGCGTCGCACTGGACGAGACCGGCGCGATCAAGGTGGATGGAGAAAGCCGCACGTCGGTCGACAACATCTATGCCGTGGGCGACGTGACCGACCGCATCCAGTTGACCCCCGTCGCGATCCGTGAGGGGCAGGCCTTCGCCGACAGCGTTTTCGGCAACAAGCCGACGAGCGTCGATTATAGCTGCGTGCCCAGCGCGGTCTTCTCCCACCCGCCCATCGCCGGCGTCGGCCTGACCGAGGCGCAGGCGCGCGAGCAACTGGGATCGGTGAAGGTCTATTCGTCGGATTTCCGCGCGATGAAGAATGTGCTGGCGGGCCGCAACGAGCGCAGCCTCTACAAGCTGGTCTGCGATGCGGAGACGGGCAAGGTCGTCGGCATCCACATGATCGGCCCCGACGCGCCGGAAATCCTGCAAGCCGCCGCCATCGCGGTGAAGGCGGGCCTCAGCAAGGCCGATTTCGACGCGACCGTGGCCCTGCATCCGAGCATGGCGGAGGAGCTTGTCCTGATGCGGTGAGGTTGGTGCAGGCCGCAGGCCATTATTTCCGCGCAGAGGCGTGGAGGACGCAGAGAAGATTTCCTCCCTATCCTCCTTCTTCGCGTGATTCCGATCAGGATGAACGTTCACGCGGAGATGTGGAGGGGCTTTTCCGTCACTCCCTCTGCGTCCTCTGCGCCTCTGCGCGAACAAACCTTCCTTCTGCCTGCGGCGCTACTCCACCGCATAGGGCACGACATGCCGGTGATCGGGGTCCACCCGGATCGGCCGGTCGATCGGCGGGAAGGCGCGCTGGTCGCATCCCTGCCGCGGGCACAGGCGGCAGGACGTGCCTATGGGCGTGGCGGCCGCCTCGTCATGGAGGCGCAGGCCGTCCGCATAGATGAAGTTGGCCGCATGCTCGATCTCGCATCCCAGCGCCACGGCATAGCGGCGCGGCGCGCGGGCATAGCTGCCTGAAGGCTTCACCAGGCCCCGCGCCATGGAGACATAGCGCACCCCGTCCGGCGTCTCGCCCAGTTGCACCTGTATGCGGTCGGGGATCGCCACCGCCTCATGCACGACCCAGAGCGGGCAGGCGCCGCCGAAGCGCGCGAATTGCAGGCGCGTGGCGCTGTGCCGCTTGGTGATGTTGCCCGCCATGTCCACCCGGCAGAAGAAGAAGGGGATGCCCCGGCTGCCCGGCCTTTGCAGGGTGGAGAGGCGGTGGCAGGCCTGCTCGAAGCTGACGCCGAAGGTGCGGGAGAGCGGATCGATGTCGTGCCTCAATTCGCGCGCCGCTTCCCGGAAACGGCGATAGGGCATGAGGAGCGCGCCCGCGCCGTAATTGGCGAGGCCGATATGCAGGAGCGCGTCCGTGCCCGGATCGCCCATCTGCGCCGCGCGCACCAGTTCGGACAGCATGCCGCTCGCCTCCAGCCGCATGAGCTGCACGGCGAGGAGGAAGGCGCGGGTCTGCTGGGGCTGCGCGGAATTGATGCGGATCAGCTTGCGATGGGGATCATAGGCGCGCTGCATGTCGCCCGGCGCGTCCGCCAGTTCGGTGGTGCAGCCATGCCGGTCCTTCAGCGCGGCGACCAGCCGCATCTCCACGTCCGGGCCGCTGATCGCCAGTTCCTCGGCAAGATCCTCCGCCCGGCAATCGAGCGCGTGGATATAATTGCCCGCCTCGTGAAACCAGTCGCGCACCAGTTCCCACGGCATGCGCGCAGCGGGGGCGGCGTCGCTCGCCAGCGCTTCCTCCATCATCGCGATGCGGTCCTGCGCCTGCTGCCAGGCGCGGTGCAGGTCGACATAGCGGGCGGCGAAGTCGGGATGCTGGATCAGCAGGCGCTCGGTGCGCTCCGGGTCGGCCGGGGGCGATCCTATGGCGGGGCTGGCCATCGCCCAGTTGAACGCGCCCAGCAACTGCTCCTCCTGCCGCTCGTCGAAACTCGACCAGTCCAGCGGAAAGGCGCGGGCGAGGGCGGCCTTCACCTTCGCCGTCAGGGGACGGTCGTCATTCTCGAGCTGGGACAGATAGCTCACGGAAATGCCGAGCAATCGCGCCATGCCCGCCTGGTCCAGCCGCTGGTCCAGCCGCAATTGCCGCACCTTGGGACCGACGAAGAGACGCATGCCGCGAGCCATGCCCTCTCCCTAATTTGCAAATTTGCAATTTGCAAATCCGCAAATTCACAGTTGTGCTTGGCGGCAAAGGCTGGGAGAGGGCGTCATCCGTACCTATTCTCAGCAGGAACGACAGTCCGCATGTCCAAGCTCGCCATTATCGAGAAGCTCGAAGCCAAGCGCGAAGCCGCCCGCATGGGCGGCGGCCAGAGGCGCATCGACAATCAGCATGCGAAGGGCCGCCTGACGGCGCGCGAACGCCTTGAGGTGCTGCTCGACGAGGGCAGTTTCGAGGAAGTGGACATGTATGTCGAGCATAATTGCGTCGACTTCGGCATGAACGAGAGCCACATTCCGGGCGATGGCGTCGTCACCGGATCGGGCACGATCAACGGCCGCCTCGTCTTCGTGTTCTCCCAGGACTTCACCGTCTTCGGCGGCGCGGTGTCCGAACGCCACGCCATGAAGATCTGCAAGATCATGGACATGGCGATGAAGGTCGGCGCGCCGGTCATCGGCCTCAACGACTCCGGCGGCGCGCGCATCCAGGAAGGCGTGGCCTCCCTGGCGGGCTATGCCGAGATCTTCCAGCGCAACGTCAATGCCTCCGGCGTGATCCCGCAGATCAGCGTCATCATGGGTCCCTGCGCGGGCGGCGCGGTCTACTCGCCCGCCATGACCGACTTCATCTTCATGGTGAAGGATTCGAGCTTCATGTTCGTGACCGGGCCGGACGTGGTGAAGACCGTCACCAACGAGATCGTCACGCAGGAGGAACTGGGCGGCGCCGTCACCCACACCACCAAGTCGGGCGTCGCGGACATCGCGTTCGAGAATGATCTGGAGGCGCTGCTGTCCGTCCGCGACTTCGTGGACTTCCTGCCCGCCTCGAACCGCGAGCCGGTGCCGGTGCGCCCCACGCTCGACCCCTATGACCGCATCGAGGAAAGCCTGGATCAGGTCATCCCGGCCAATGCCAACCAGCCCTATGACATGCACGAGGTCATCCGGAAGGTGCTGGACGAAGGCGATTTCTTCGAGGTGCAGCCCGCCCATGCGCCCAATATCATCTGCGGCTTCGGCCGTGTCGAGGGCCGCACCGTCGGCGTGATCGCCAACCAGCCGCTGGCGCTGGCGGGCGTGCTCGACATCAATTCGTCCAAGAAGGCGGGCCGCTTCGTCCGCTTCTGCGACGCGTTCGAGATTCCGCTGGTGACCTTCGTCGACGTGCCCGGCTTCCTGCCGGGCGTCGGCCAGGAGCATAGCGGCATCATCAAGCATGGCGCTAAGCTCCTCTTCGCCTATGCGGAGGCGACCGTGCCGAAGATCACCGTCATCACGCGCAAG
>JASGGS010000066.1:0-19403 GCA_047602685.1 Sphingobium sp. | reverse complement strand
CCGCGAACACGCCCATGCCGACATTGCCGCCCACATTGTTGATCAGCACGTCGACCGGCCCCAGCGCCTCCGCGGCCGCCAATATGCGGGCGGGGACCGCGGGATCGGTCAGGTCGGCGCCGACGAATTCCACCGCCTGCGCGCCGCGCTCTCCCGCCAGCGCGACGAGCCGCGCCCCGGCGTCCGTGTCGCGGCCCACGGCCACGATCTTCGCCCCCTCCGCCGCGAAATCCAGCGCGATGGCACGGCCGATATTGGCGGTGGCGCCGGTGATGATGACGGTTTTCCCCGCAAGGCCGGTGTCCACGCTCTTTCCTCCCAGACGATGATTTTCGATCATCGTGGCTAGGGCAGAAGCGTGGTCAGGGGGAAGGGCGATGGCCTCCGCATGCCACCCCAATTATCGGCATCGGGCCAGATTCGGCTGGCCGGTGCCTCAGGCCGCGCTGGGGAAGGGCTGCACCATGGCGACACCGCCATGGGCGGTCTGCTCGCCGCAGCGCTGCACCGCATATTGCAGGCACTGGATCAGCGCGCTGGTATCCACCCGGTCGGCCGCGTCATGGACGAAGGCGAGGGCCATGGGCCGATTTTCCGGCTGGCCGGGCAACAGCACGGCACAGAGATCGGCACCGGCCTCATAGCCCAGCGGCCCGACCGCATAGCCGCGCTCGTGGCAGGCGTCGAGGCGCGCGCTCATGTCGCCGAACGAGAATTTGCGATCTTCCGGCGCCTCTGCATTCAGGCGGCGCACCATGCCGTCGCGGCGCGGCTGCTCGACCGAGGACAGCAGCAGCCATCCGGCGGCGCTGTCCGTCAGCCGTGCCTGCATGCCCCCGGCAATGCCCTCCGCCCGGCCGGTCTCGATCTTGCGCGCGCCGGAACGCCAGGTGAAGATCTGCGTGTTAAGCCCGATCATGCCGAACACCGCCACGCCGAGGCCTGTCTGCGCCTGAAGCCGGTCGATCAGCGTCGTCAGGCGGCCGTCCCGAACGATGTCGGGCTGGAAATAGGAGCCGAGCAGGGCGGCGCGCGGCGTCAGCGTGTAGGACCGCGAATAAGGGTCCTTGTAGAGCAGGCCGAGATCGACCAGACTGGTCAGCAATTCGGACGTGCTGGACTGCGGCCGCTTGTATCGGCGCACAATATCCATCACCGTTGCTTCCCGATGCTCCTCATCGAAAAATTCGAGAACCTCGATCACCCTCTTGGCGATCTTGGCCTTGTTCATCGCTGCCGCGCTTGCCATTTCCGGACTCTCCCTCCGTCGTTGGATGAAAGAGACACATCGCCACAGCGATTGTCAACAGGAAATGAGATAGTCTCGTTTATTGCGCTGCAACAAATGGGGTAGGATATGGCCGGTTGCATGCATGGCGCTTGCGGTCTCCTGGGCCGCGTTTAAAGCGGAAAAGGTGGATTTGACGCCGTTTCTTGTCGACCCGACCGCGCTGGCCGAGGGCTGGCGCGATGCGGCGCGCCCGTTTCTCCTGGTCGATCTCGACCGGCCCCTAGGGAATATTGCGGATTTACCTTTGCCTCCTTGTCCCGTGCTCGGAATGGGGAAAATGTCGAATAGGCTGGCCGCGCGACTCGACGCCGTGGTCGAGGCGCCGGTCATGATGGAGGGCGTTGCCGCCTCCATCATCGCCAATCCTGACGCCGCGGCGATCTGCGTCCAGTTGCTGCGCTCCATCGAAGGGCGGCGGATGGAGGATGCGCTTGTGCAGGAATCCATGGCCTATGGATTGCTTCAGGGCGGGGCGGAGCATGGCGCCTGGCTGGACGGGCGGCGGACGGAAGAACAGGCTTCGCCCGGCACCGTCCTGCTGGACAGGGTAGGGGACCGGCTCGATATCCTCCTTGACCGGCCGCAGGCGCGCAACGCCATCGACCGGCCGATGCGGGATGCCCTGTATGAGGCTTTTCATCTGGCCGTGCTCGATGCCTCCATGGAGGCGGTGACGCTGCGCGGCGCGGGCAAGGCTTTCTGCATCGGGGCCGACCTTGCCGAATTCGGCACCACGCGCGATCCGGTGGAGGCGCATCGCATCCGCATGGCGACCTTGCCCGCTCATGCCCTGCTGGGTTGTCGCGAGCGGCTGTCGGTCCATGTCCAGGGCGCCTGCATCGGGGCGGGGCTGGAGATGGCGGCCTTCGCCGCACGCGTCACCGCGACGCGGGACGCCTGGTTCCAGTTGCCGGAACTGGCCATGGGACTGATACCGGGGGCGGGCGGCTGCGTATCGCTCTCCCACCGGATCGGGCGGCAGCGCACGGCGCTCCTGATATTGTCCGGCAGGCGGATCAGCGCCCGGACGGCGCTGTCATGGGGATTGATCGACGAGATCGGGGAAGATGACGGGCTCCTGCCCCTCGGTCCAGGGCAGCGGGCGGATCATGGCCCGTTCGAACAGGGCTGAGCCGGTCAGCCCGTCCAGCCATTGCCGCACATGGGGCAGGGGCAGGCTGTCGAACCATGGCCGGTCGGTTGCCGCGAACTGCCGGACGAAAGGAAAGATGGCGGCATCGGCCAGGGACGGCCGGGGTCCGCACAGATGGTCCGCGACGCGCAACCGGCCCTCCAGCCGCTCCAGCATCGCGGCTCCCTCCGCCCGGTGCGCCAGGGGATCGCCGGCATGGCGTTCCGGATATTTGTAGCGGTCCAGATGATGCTTGAACGGACCGTCATTCGTCTCGATCAGCGCGTGATCATGACCCTTCAGCCAGCCGTCCGGATCATTCCGTCCCAGCGCCCAGAGCATGATGTCCAGGCTCTGCTCGATCACCCGCCCGTCCGGCAGCACCAGAACGGGCACGGTCGCCTTGGGCGATGCCTCGATCAGGGCGCGGGGCTTGTCACGCAAAGCCACCTCGCGCAGTTCGACCGTCTGGCCGCTGACGATCAGGGCCAGGCGCGCGCGCATTGCATAGGGGCACCGGCGGAAGCTGTAGAGGATCGGATAGGGCGGCATGCCTCCCTCCTTATGCTGCGTGCGCGGCGAAGGATAGGGCGGCCGCCCGGTCTCAGGCGACGATCATGCCGCAGACCCAGGTCGCGCGCACATCCTCCGCCGACAGGCGGGAGCGCGCATCCGTCCAGGGCCGGTCGAGCAGGCAGAGGTCCGCCGCCGCGCCTGTCGCTATGTCCCGTTGGCGCCTCAAATCGACAGGATCGGCGAGGAACAGGGCCAGCGCCTCCTCCGGCGACAGCGCTTCTTCCGCGCCCATGACATGACCGTCCGGCGTCCGCCGCATGACGGCCGCCCGCATCGCCGCCCAGGGATCGGGCTGTCCGAAGGGGGCGTCGCTGCCTCCCGCCAATGGCACGCCCGCCGTGCCGAATGCCTGCAAGCGGTAAAGGAACGGCACCGCATCCGGCTCGACCGATGCGCGATATTCGTCCCCCCGTTCCGCGATGAAATGGGGCTGCGAAACCACGATCAGGCCCAGCCGCGCGATTTCCGACACCAGAGGGTCGGGCGCGACGGAGGCATGCTCGATCCGGTCGCCGGCATGGAGGCCCGCTTCTTCCAGGGCGGCCAGCGCGAACACCAGCTCCGTTTCCGAGACGCAATGTATGGCGACGGCGCGCTCCTGACGATGCGCCTCGGCGATGAAGGCCACGGCCTCGTCATAATCGGGCAGGTCCGCCTCATGCAGGTGCAGCTTCGCCGGGCCGATGGCCAGCCATGGCGTCTCCCGCGCCCGCGCCAGGTCCAGCGTGCCCGCCATCAGGCAATGCTGGCGGAGGCGGCCCTCGCCCTGTTGATCGCGGAAATGCTCCGCCATGGCGGGGTCGTTGGCGGGGGTCATGTCCGTTATGCCCGTCACCCCCATGCGCGCCAGTTCGGCGCTGATCGCGGCGAGGTCGGGGGGCGAGCCGCCCAATATGCCGCGCAACCAGCGATCCTGGTCGAACAGGCGCCCCGTCTCGCGCTCCAGTCCGGGCGGAGCCTCCGCGACGGACAGGATCGCGTCCAGTCCCGCCGAGTTGAAGAACCACATGCGTCCGGAGCGATGCTGGATGCGGACCGGCCGGTCCGGCGCCATGCGGTCCAGCATCGCGCGGTCCAGCATGCCGCCGACGCTCTCATGATAGCCGATGCCGCGCAGCCAGCCCGTGCCGGTAACGGACAGCCGGATGCCGAGCGCGGTCAGGTCCGTCACCTCCGGCGGGCCGCAGAAGACGGAACCGCGCCGCGCGGCGAGCGCGCAGAGGTGGATATGATGGTCATGGAGGCCGGGCAGCAACGCGCCGCCCGCTGCCTCCACCACCGTTTCACCGGCCATGGGCCGCAATGCGCCGATTGCGGCGATCCGTCCGTCCGCGATGCGCAGATCGGCCAGCCCGTGGCGGTAGATCTCGGCATTGCGGATCAGCATGGGGCCAGCCACGCCTCATTGTCCGCGCCCATTGCCGTGACCGGTGCCCTGGGGCTTCGCGCCGCGCCGGTCGCAATGGGCTGCCCCCTGCGGGAAGCCCAGCCGCGCAGGCTCTCCTCGAACGCGGCGCCGTCCCGTGCCTGCTCCTCCTCCATGGCGGCGCGCACGATGCCGCTCATCGACAGGATCAGGCGCGCGCCCGTTCCGGAGGCCCATTGCTCCCAGGCGGAACGGGCGGCGATCAGGCCGGTCAGCGGATCGGCGATCGCGTCGCCCACGAAGCCGGGAAGGCCGGTGACGTCGCGCAATGCCGCGCTCAGGCCGCCCGCCACGCCGCAATCGTCGCCGAATCCCACCCAGTCGGCGGCGTCACCGTCCACGCCATGACCCGTGATCGTCACCCATGCGAGGCCCGGCACGCTCCGCACCAGCGCCTCCGCATCGATGCCCAGTTGCCGCAGCGCGCGGGGTCTGGCCGCTTCGATCACGATATGCGCGCGGGCAAGAAGGGTGATGAGGGCATCGCGGCCGGCGGCCGTCTTCAGGTCCAGCGCGACATTCGCCTTGCCTTGGTTGAGGAGCGCGAACAGCGCCGGATCGCCGTCCCGCATGGCGTCGGGACGCCCGCTGCTCTCCACCTTCACGACCCGGGCTCCTGCCATCCACAACAAATGCCCGGCCAGCGGCCCGGCCCACAAGGCGGAAAGGTCGATGACAAGGGGGCGCCCGCTGCTCGGCTGCTCCCTTCGGCGGCCCTCGCAGGCAAGGGCGACTGCGGGAGACCGGCGATCTTCGTCCAGACAGGCCATGGCCAGCCCCATTTCCCGGCCCCTGGCCACCAGCGCATGCCCGTCCCGTCGCCGGATCGCCGCCGCTATGGCGCCGTCGCTCGCCGGGTCGAGGCTTTCGTCCAGAAACAGCGCGGGCAGCAGCGCCCTGTCGTCCTCGCGCGCCAGATTGAGCGCGACCCAGCCGTCCCGCGCGCGCAAGAGGCTGCATCCGCCCCCCGCCGACACCGTTCCCGGCACGGCAAAGCCGTTCACCGCGGCCCGCTCGACGAGAAGACCCGCGCCGCGCAGATCGCGCAACGCGGGTGCCCCGGTCAGCGTCCTGAACAGGCCCACCTGCCGCTCGGCCCAGCCCGCCAGGGGATAGGCCGGGGGCAGGGGATCGTCAGTCGGCAAAGAGCTTCTTGACCTCACGGCGGAGCAGCTTGCCCATTTCATTATAGGGCAGTTCCGCCACGAACAGCACCTTCTCCGGCACGCGGCTGGAGCGGAGGCGTCCGCGGATCAGTTCCTTGAGGGCGTCCACGGCGGGCTGTTCATGCCCTTCGCGCACGACCACGGCGATGCCCACCGCCTCGCCCCATTCCACAGAGGGGACGGCGACGGCGCAGCTATCGGCTATGGCGGCATGGGTGGCCAGCACGTCCTCGATCTCGCCCGGCGACATATTCTCGCCGCCGCGCACGATCACGTCGTCGGCCCGGCCCGCAAGGAAAAGATAGCCCTCCTCGTCGAGCCAGCCCGCATCGCGGGTCGGGAACCAGCCATCGGCGGTCAGGGCCGAGCGTTCCTTATACTCGCCCGACACCTGGTCGCCGCGCACATAGATCTCGCCCCGTTCGCCCGCGGGCAGGACCTTGCCGTCCTCGTCGCGGATTTCCAGCTCGATGGTCGGCAGCGGAATGCCGACCGAGGCGAGGCGGGCGCGTACCTTCTCGTCGCTCGATCCATGGGCCAGGCGATGCTCGTCGGGACCGAGCAGGGCGACGGTCGAACTGGTCTCGGTCAGGCCATAGGCGTTGGTGAAGCCGGTCTTCGGGAACAGCGTCAGCGCCCGGTCGATGATCTCCAGCGGCATCTTGCCGCCGCCATAGGCGACCGCGCGGAGCGAGGAGAGGTCGCCCGTCGTGCCCTTGTCGATCGCGTCGATGATGCGCGACAGCATCGTCGGCACCACGAAGGCGTTGGTCGCGCCTTCCGCCTCGGCAAGGCCGATCCAGGCCTCCGGCGTGAATGCGGGCAGCAGCAGGATGCGGCGCAGCGAGTAGATGGAGCTGAGCAGCGCCGAAATGCCCGCGATATGATAGGGCGGCACGCTGACCAGCGCCGCGTCCGCCTCGTCCGCCGAGCCGAATTCGACCGTGCCGAGAATATAGGACAGCAGGTTGGAATGGCGCAGGATCGCCGCCTTGGGCGCCGCCGTCGTGCCGCTGGTGAACAGCTGGATGGCGATGCCCTCGCCCTCGTCGCCCTCTGCCGGGGCATCGGCCGCCGCCGCCTGCGCCGCCGCCACGAAATCGGCGCGCGACAGGACGACGTTGCGCTCGTCCGGGCATAGCCGCTTCACCCGCGCCACATCGCCGATGATGACCGACGGCGTGATGCGTTCCAGCAGGGCCGCCAGGTCGGCATCCGCCAGCCGGTAGTTGAGCGGGCAATAGGGCACGCCCGACAGCGCCGCGCCGAACAGCGCTATGGCACCGGCCTCGCTGCTCTCGTCGAGCAACGCGACATGCTCGACCCCGGCCTGACGGATGTTCGCCGCCGCGCCGCGTGCCGCCGCGATGATGTCGCCATAGGTCCAGCGCTTGCCGTCGCAAACCAGTCCTACACGGTCAGGGGCGGCATCCGCCGCCATTTCGAGAATCAGCGAGATGTTCATGGGTGGGGATCAGTCCGATGCGGGCAGGGGCTTGGCGTCCTTGATGGACAGGGCGACGCCGTTCACCGACAGATTGCCCTTGCCCGGCTTGACGGCCAGCAGCTCGAACTTGCCGTCGGCATCGACATAGCGCTTGCCCATCAGCGTGCCGCCCGAGAAATCGGGGCTGAGCGTGCCGAGTTCGGCAGGCTTTTCCTCCGCCATCGGGGCGCCGCCGCATTCGATCTGGCCCTCGCCGGACTTGATCACCATCACTTCGGTATCGTCGACGGTGCTCTTCAGCTTCGTACCGGGTTTCATTCCTCTCGATCCTCCTGTTTCGCCTCGCGGCGCGTGGCCTTCCATTCCGCCTCGCGGCGACCGGCCGACAACTTCGCCGTCAGGCGATTGCTCCTCCCGCCTTTAGGCGTTCGATCCGCTCCCATTCAAGCCCCAGTTCCAGCAGCACCGTTTCAGTATGTTCCGACGCCTGCGGAGAGCGCGTCGAGACAAAAGGCTCGTGATTATATTGAACAGGACCCCGCACGACTTTCATCGGGCCGCTCCCGTCGATCGTCTCGACTTCGAAGAACATGTCATTGGCCAGTGCCTGCTCGTCCTGTGCGAGATCGAGAAAGCTCTGGGCGGCCGCCCACTGGCCCTTCATCGTCTTGAGATGTTCGCGCCAATAGTCAAATGGCTGAGCGATTATCGCTTCGGCGATGAGTCTTCCGGCGGCCTCCGCATGGGCGAAAAGCGACCGCGCGTCCGCGAAGCGCGGGTCGTCGGCCGCGTTCGGGATGCCGAAATGGGCGAAGGTGTCGCGGATGAACGGGCCGGGCGCCATGATGAACAGGCTGATCGTGCCGCCGTCGGACGTCAGGAAATTGCCCAGGAAGGGGTTGACGGCGGACGCGCCCGCGCGGGGCATCCGGGCCACGGTCATCTGCCCGCCATGGGTGAAGGTGTTGATCGAGCTGCCCGATGCCCACCATGCGGAACTGAGGAGCGAGACGTCGACTTCCAGCGCCTCCCCGGTCCGTTCGCGGTGGAACAGGGCGCCCGCAATGCCCCCGGCCAGGTTCATGCCCGATATGGAATCGCCGAAGCCGCCGATATTGCACATCAGCGGCACTTCCAGTTCGGCGGGGGAAAGCGCGCGCGCTATGCCGCTATGCGACCAGAAGGCCGTGCCGTCGAACCCGCCGCGTTCCCGCTCCGGCCCCTTGTCGCCATAGGCGGAGCCGCGTGCATAGATGATGCCGGGATTGGCCGCGCGGATATGCTCGACGTCGATATTCAGCCTCGCCCGCGCGTCCGGCAGATAGTTGGTCAGGAAGATGTCGGCCGTCTTCGCCAGTTCGTGGACCAGTTCCTGGCCTTCCGGCGTCGATATGTCGATGCCGACGCTGCGCTTGCCGCGATTGGGATGCTCGATCATCGGATTGACGGTGGGGTTGAACGTCATGCCGCCGATGGTGACGAAGCCGCGCTGCGTGTCGCCGCGCACGGGATGCTCCACCTTGATGACGTCCGCCCCCCAGTCCGCCAGGATCGCGCCGCAGGTCGGCACGAACAGATATTGGGCCACTTCCAGGACGCGGATGCCTTTCATAATCTGGGTCATGATCGGCGGCCCCGTCCCGGTGATGGCCTCGCGTTCAGGCGATCGCGCCCGACGCCTTCCACGCCTCGATCTTGTCCCATTCGATGCCCAGTTCCATGAGCACGATCTCGGTATGCTCGGACGCGATGGGCGATCGGGTGGTGACGGTGGGCGCGTCGTCGAACTGCACGGGACCGCGCACCAGCTTCAGCGGCTTGTCGCTGCCGTCGGCCGCTTCCACCTCGATGATCATGTCATTGGCCAGGGCCTGCTCGTCCGAAAGCAGGTCCTCGAAGGACTGGATCGGCGCCCACTGGCCCGAATAGCTCTTGAGATGCTGGCGCCAATATTCGAACGGCTTGGCGCCGATGGCCTTGACGATGATGTCGCTGGCCGCGCCGGCATTCTCGAACAGAGCGCGCGCGTCGGAGAAGCGCGGGTCCTGCGCCGCCTCCGGCACGCCGATATGCTCGAAGAAGCTCTCGATATGGCCGGTGGGCGACAGGGTGCACAGGTTGATCGTGCCGCCGTCGGACGTCTGGTAATTGCCCTGAAGCGGGTTGCGCGCCGCTCCGCCGGTGCCCGGCATCTGGTTGCGCGACAGGACGCCGGTCTCCGCGACCTGCGCGATCAGCGCGCCCGACGCCCAGATGGCGGAGCTGAGGAGCGATACGTCCATCACCGTCGCCTCGCCCGTCTTCTCGCGGTGGAGAAGCGCGGCGGAGATGCCGCCTGCGATGAACATGCCGCCGATGGAATCGCCAAAGGCGGGGATGCCCTGGTTGAGCGGCCCCGGCAGTTCCGCCGGGGTCATGGAATAGGCGACGCCGCTGCGCGACCAGAAGGCCGTGCCGTCAAAGCCGCCCACACCGGCTTCCGGTCCCTTGTGGCCGAAGGCGGAGCCGCGGGCGTAGATGATATCGGGGTTCACCGCGCGGATATGCTCGATGTCGAACTTGTTCTTCTGCCGGACATGCGGGAGATAGTTGGTCAGGAAGACATCGGCGGTCTTCGCGAGTTCGTACAGCACTTCCTGCCCTTCGGGCGTCGTGATGTCGATGCCGACGCTGCGCTTGCCGCGATTGGGATGCTCGAACAGGGTGTGGCGCTGCGGGTCGAGCGTGACCCCGCCCATGTTGAGGAAGCCGCGCTGCGTGTCGCCGCGCACGGGATGCTCGACCTTGATGACATCGGCGCCCCAATCGGCCAGGATCGCGCCCGCGGCCGGTACGAAGGTGAATTGCGCCACTTCGAGGATACGCACGCCCTTCATCACTTGTGTCATTGCATCTTCCCTTTTGCTCTTTTTTCCGCGGAGCCTGGCTCAGCCTTTACGGGCCGGTAAAATAGGCCGGGCGGCCCCGCCTGCAAGCTGGACCTTGGCCCGTCGCTGCGCTAATCGCCCCCGCGTTGCGGCTTGGGGCGCAACGCGGGGGCGATATGGCGACCGGCTACGCGGCAAGCGCGCGGGATCGTGAAAGAGAGGCGTCCGGACAGGGCGCTCCCGGACGGCGGGCCGGCAAGGCCGGCGGCGGGAATGACGGGGGAGGGGATATGGCCATGGGACTTCTGCCGGGCCGGATGGCGCATGGCCGTAAATCTCGGCCGATGCGTGATTCGCTGTTTGGGGGGGCACCTGCCTTTCGCAGCCGCATCATGGAATTTCCGCTTTTCCTCCCCTTGCGGGATATGGCGCGGGCCTGTGCGGCGGTCCGGCCGCCAAGGGCCTTTCCACCGCGCTTTTCCGCTGATTATGGGGCAAAATGTGCGTAGGAAAGGACCGGAAGGGGGAACCTCTCCCTCAGAAAAATTTGCTCAGCCCCAACAAAATCTTAACGAACTCAGGCGGGTAATGGACGATTGGGCCTATGAAAGCTGTTGACTTTCGCAGCCGCAACATACTAACCTGCCTTAGTATAGGCCGGTCAGACTTATCGGGCTGATTCGGCATGACGTCCGGTAATGAATGGAGTGGTTTATGAAGAAGCTTTCGAGCCTTGTTATCCTCGGCGCCCTCGCTCTGGCGCCGCTTGCCGCCAATGCGCAGGCCGCGGCTGAGAAGGGCAAGATGCTCTATGCGAGCGGCGGCGTGCGTCTCGGCGCCATCTACAAGGTGACGGCTGACGGTTCGGCCCAGATCATCCTCGACGGCCGCCTCGTGACCGTGCCGGGCAACACGATCACCGCCGCCGACGGCAAGATCGCGACCAGCCTGTCCAAGAACGAGCTGATCTCCTCGCGCTGATCCGCCGGCGCCGTTCGAGCCGCCACCAAATGACAAAAGGGGTCGTCCATCCGGGCGGCCCCTTTTCTTTTGGGGCATGCAGGCTGGCGGGATATGCAGGCCGGGAAGGACGCATGGCATCCCCGCCGGGCAGGAGGGGTTCTATATATTTGAAAAATCAATGGAAATCGGACAACCCCATCCGCGATCAGGCGGACTTGTCCTCCGTGGCCAGCGGGTCGCGCTGGGCCGCGACATTGGTGTAGACGAGCGACAGCAGGTCATCGAGCTGCTCAAGCTGCTCCTCCGCCAGGCCGGAAAAGGTTTCCTCCTCGTTCCGGCGGGCGATGTCCGACAGGGTTTCCAGATAGGGGGCGGCCGCCTCCGTCACATAGACGCTATAGGCGCGGCGGTCGTCGCTGCGCGCCTTGCGCTCCAGCAGGCCCTCGGCGCAGAGCCGGTCGATCAGGCGCCCGGCGGCGGCCTCGGAGATTTCCAATATTTCGGCGATGGTGCGCTGGGTGAGGCCGGGGCGCGACGAGACGACGGCGATCAGCGTCCATTGCGAGCGGGTCACGCCCAGCTTGGTCACGCTCTGGTCGAAACGGTTGCGAAGATGCCGTGCGATGACCGTCAATTTGCGCGAAAGGTCGCGCTTGCGCTCGAATGTCTCTTCCTTCTCCAGGATGCCCGGCTTCATATCAATCCCTTCATGGTAAAGGGCACCTTAGCGCAGATCGCCGGAAATGAAAGGTCCGGCACCCGCCAAATGACATGACGCCAGACGCCAGGTCCAGACGCCACGGGTGCCGCGACCATGGCGGGTCAGACGCGTTCGATGATGATCGCCGGGGCCATGCCGCCCGCCGCGCACATGGTGATGAGGGCGTAGCGGCCGCCGCTGCGCTCCAGCTCGTCCAGCGCTGTGCCGATCAGCACCGCGCCGCTGGCGCCGATGGGATGGCCCAGGGCGATGGCGCCGCCGTTGATGTTGATCTTCTCCCGGTCGATGTCCAGTTCGCGGATGAACTTCTCGACGACGACGGCAAAGGCCTCGTTCACCTCCCACACGTCGATATCGTCCTTGGTGAGGCCGGCGCGCTTCAGCACCTTCTTCGCGGCGGGGACGGGCGCGTCCAGCATCAGCGTCGGATCGCCGCCCATATTCGCGGTCGCCACCACGCGGGCGCGCTTCCTGAGGCCGTGGGCGTCGGCATAGTCGCCCGATGCGAGCAGCAGGGCGGCCGCCCCGTCCACCACGCCGGAGGACGTGCCCGCATGGTGCAGCGCCTTCACGTCGACATCGGGATAGACCTTGTTGATCAGGCCCTTGAACGTATTGCCCTCCGCATCGGCCTGCATGTCGGCGATCGCCTCGAATGCGGGCTTCAGCTGCGACAGGCTCTCGACCGTGGTGTCGGGACGCGGATATTCCTCATGGTCGAGGACGAGCGCGCCGTCCTCGTCATAGACGGGCACGGTCGATTTGGCGAAGCGCCCTTCCTTGAGGGCGATGGCCGCGCGGCGTTGGCTCTCGGCGCCCAGCTTGTCGATATCCTCGCGGGTGATGCCCGCGATGGCCGCGATGGCGTCGGCCGCGACGCCCTGGTTGGTCTGCGGATATTTGGCCTGGAGACGCGGGTTGTTGCTGCCCAGGCCGCCCTTCTGGAGGCCGGAGGCGCGCAGCTCCGCGCCATAGCTGTTGACATAGGACAACATCTCCGTGCCGCCCGCGACCACCAGGTCCTCGAAACCCGCCTTGATCTGCCCGGCCGCCAGGCTCACGGCGGTAAGGCCGCTGCCGCAGAAACGGTCGAGGGTCACCCCGCTGGCCTTGACGTCATAGCCCGCGTCGAGCGCGGCCATGCGGCCCATGTCGCCCGCCTGCGCGCCGAATTGCGCGCTGACGCCCCAGATCACGTCGTCCACGTCGGCGGTGTCGATATTGTTGCGGTCCTTGATCGCCTTCATGACGGTGGCGGCCAGATGCTGCGGCAGCATCTTCGAAAGCGCGCCCTTGCCCACTTTGCCGATGCTGCGGGGGGTCCGCACCGCGTCGATGATGAATGCGTCAGCCATCAGAATCTCCCTATTGTCCGCCATGGCCTGTTCCGCGCCATGGGACGAGTTGCCATGCGATATGGCATGGCCGTCCGGGCTGTGCCACAGGCGGCATATCGCTCCCGCGATTGATCGGGGGACGCGCAGCGGGCGGCGGGCGGGTTTCCATTGCGCGGAGCGTCATGTCGGTTGTCCTTGACGCGGGACGCCGGTCCGGAAACTATGGCGGCCAAAGAAAGCAGACAGCGGGGAGGGGCGGGATTTGACCGGCAGGGGAATTTCAGGTCGATCGCCGTTTCTCCGCGAAATTTTATCCGGTTCGTCCGGCTTTCCTTCGAGATGGGGCGTTATGGCCGTTCATGCGGGGCGATATCGCTCGGCCGGTCAATTCGTCGCTTCGGCGGCGGGACGGTTGCGTAATGCGGCGGGCGCGCGCAGGGCGGGTGAGGGGCGAATGATCGCGACTTCGACAGGGAGGCAGGCGAGTGACGGCAGATAGCGGATCGGTGGGCGCGGCGGGCGGCGGCGCCTTCGCGCCATTGCGACAGCCGGTGTTCCGCAACATCTGGATCGCCAGCCTCTTCTCCAATCTCGGCCAGCTCATCCTCGGCGTCGGCGCCGCGTGGGAGATGACGCATCTCACCACCTCCGCCAGCATGGTCGCCGCGGTGCAGACGGCGCTGATGGTGCCGCTGATGCTGATCGCGGTTCCCGCGGGCGCCGTCGCGGACATGTTCGACCGGCGCAAGATCGCGATGGCGGGCCTCGTCTTTTCCATCGCCAGCGCCATATTGCTCACGATGCTGGCCTATATGGGCCTCACGACGCCTTGGGTCCTGCTTGCCTTCTGCGTCCTGATCGGTGGCGGCGTCGCGCTTTTCTCGCCCTCCTGGCAGGCGTCGATCCGCGAGCAGGTGGAGCCGGAACAGCTTCCGGCCGCCGTGGCGCTGGGTTCGATCAGCTATAATATCGCGCGCAGCTTCGGTCCGGCGCTGGGCGGCGTGATCGTCGTGGCCTGGGGCGCGAAGGCGGCCTTCAACGTGACGGCGGTCAGCTATATCCCGCTGTTCATCACCTTCTGGCTCTGGCGGCGGGCGCATGTGCCCTCGCGCCTCCCGCCGGAACGGATCGACCGCGCCATATTGTCGGGCATGCGCTATGCCTTCCATTCGCCGCCGATCCGGCGCGTGCTGGGGCGCGCCTTTCTGTTCGGGCTGGCGACGGCCTCCTATTCCGCGCTCGGCGCGCTCATCGCCAAGGATTTGCTGAGGGGCGACGCCAGCACCTATGGCCTGCTGCTGGGGGCCAGCGGCATCGGCGCGGTGGTCGGCGCCCTGCTGATCGGGCCGATCCGCGACCGCTGGGGCACCGAAAACGCCATTCGCTGGTGCGCCGTCTTCTCCAGCTTCGCGCTGGCGGCCATGGGCTTCAGCGCCAATTTGTCGATCACCGCCTTCGCCTTCTTCTTCGCGGGCGGCGGCAATATCCTCACCGTGTCGCTGATGAACGTGGCGGTGCAATTGTCCGCGCCGCGCTGGGTCACGGCCCGCGCCCTGTCCCTGTTCACCTCCGCATTGACGGGCGGCATTGCCGTCGGCGCCATATTGTGGGGCGAATATGCCTCCCATTACACCGTGCAGGTCGCCATGATCGCATCGGGTGTCGCGCTGCTCGCGACGGTGGCCGTGGGCTATCTCGCGCCGCTCCCGCATGCGCAAAGCGAGGATGCGGACCTGGAACTGGTCGAGCTTGGCTATGAACCGGATGTCGCGCTCGATATCTCGCTGCGGTCGGGGCCGGTGGTGATCGAGGTGGATTATCATGTCGATCCGGCGCAGGCGCGCGACTTCTACGGCATGATGCTCAAGGTCCAGCGCATCCGGCAGCGCAATGGCGGCTTCGACTGGTCCCTTTCCCGCGATATCGGCGATCCCTGGACCTGGACGGAGCGCTTCGAATGTCCGACCTGGGGCGACTATCTGCGCCTGCGCGGGCGCAGCACGCTGGCCGACCGGGAAGTGCAGGCGCAGGCGGACGCCTTCCACCGGCACGCCGGCGATCCCCGCGTCCGGCGCAAGCTGGCCCGTCCGTTCGGATCGGTCCGCTGGCGCGCCGAAACGCCCGATCCCCGTCAGGACGCCTTGCCCATCTACACGCCCTGACCCGGACGGGGCGGTTGCGCAATAGACACATGGGCCGCTCCAAATGGCACCTACGCATATTTTCGGGGTTGGAACATACATCGCTGTTGATCATAACTCCTTCCGGTCCGAGCGCATGCCGTCAGCAAACGTGGCGCTCGGGAAAATGGGGAGGATCACTATGCGTTTCACAACTGGCGGACGTGTCTGCTCGGCTATCGCGCTGGCGGCGGGACTTGGCGCCGCGACACCCGCTCTGGCCCAGCCCGAGGCGGCCGGGGCCGACGACAATTCGGTCATCGTCGTCACGGCGCAGCGTCGCGCTGAACGGTCGGTCGACGTGCCCATCACCCTGACCACCGTCACGGGCGAGCAACTCACCTCGGCGGGCGCCAACCAGCTTTCCGACCTCGCCCGCGTCGCCCCCGCGCTCCGCTTCGACAGCTCGGCCGCCTGGGTGCAGCCGTCCATTCGCGGCATCGGCACCGCTGTCACCAGTTCCGGTTCGGGCGCCAATGTCGGCATCTATGTCGACGGCTTCTACTCGCCCAATCCGCTCGCCGCCGACTTCCAGCTCATGAACGTCCAGAGCATCCAGGTGCTGAAGGGGCCGCAGGGCACGCTGTTCGGCCGCAACACCACGGGCGGCGCGATCCTCATCACCACCGCCGAACCCAGCACGGAACCCGCCGCGCAGGTGAAGGCCTCCTATGGCCGCTTCAACACACAGCGTTATCAGGGCTATGGCACATTCGGCCTGACCGAGAATATCGCCGTCGACGTGGAGGGCCTGTACAGCCGGGGCGACGGCTTCGTCCGCAACATACTGACGGGCAGCAAGAAGGACGGCAAATATGAGAACTGGTCCGTCCGCGGCGGCGTGAAGGCGAATGTGACCGAGGATATATCGGTCCTGCTGCGCTACACCCACAGCCGCACCAACGATCCGACGATGGTCAATTCGAACATCTATACGGGCACGGATGCGGGCCTCGTCGGCGGCGTGGGCACGGGCCAGCCGTCCGGTCTCTACGCCACCGACCCGGATGAGATCGCGCTCAACGCCCCGCGCCAGTTCAAGTCGAACACGGACGTCTTCCAGGG
The DNA here is from genome assembly GCA_047602685.1 of Sphingobium sp. Classification (GTDB taxonomy): domain Bacteria; phylum Pseudomonadota; class Alphaproteobacteria; order Sphingomonadales; family Sphingomonadaceae; genus Sphingobium. The sequence continues at coordinate 3,232 of JASGGS010000066.1, read as the reverse complement.
CACGATCAAGGCCGATCTGGGCTTCGCCGACCTGTCCTCCTACACCCAGTACCGGACCGAGGACTCGATCATCATCGAGGATCTGGACCAGACTGCGGCGCCTGTCTTCCTCATCCATATCGGGGTCAAGGACAAGACGTTCAGCCAGGAGTTGCTGCTCAATTCCAAGCCGGGCGGTCCCCTGCAATGGACGGGCGGCCTCTTCTACTTCCAGAACAAGGATAGCTGGTCGATCTTCGCGGGCACGCCGACCACGGCCGATCCCTATGCGCGCGTCCCCTTCGGCCGCTCCTCCACCACGACGGAGAGCTTCGCGGCTTTCGCCGACCTCACCTATGAGATCAGTCCGCGCTTCTTCCTGACGGCGGGCGGCCGCTACAGCCATGACGTGGTGCGCGACGCCTATTATACCGTCGGCGCCTATCCCGCGCTCGGCTATCCGCCGACCGTGAAGAACGACAAGTTCACGCCGCGCGTCGTCCTGCGCTACAAGCCGACCGCGCAGTCCAGCGTCTATGCCTCCTTCACCAAGGGGTACAAGGCGCCGATGCTCGACGTGGGCAATACCGACGCGACCATCCCGGCCACGGCCCGCGCCGTCCAGCCGGAGGACATCAACGCCTATGAGGTCGGCTTCAAGTTCGACAATCGCGAGCTGTCGGTCGATTTCGCGACCTTCTACTATGACTACAAGAATCTCCAGGTGTCGGTCTATCGCGGCACCGCGCAGGCCAATATCCTGAACGCCGCCACCTCCCGCATCTGGGGTCTGGACGGGCAGGTCAGCTACCGCATCGGCAAGCAGTTCAGCCTGAACATCGGCGGCGCCTATACCAATGCGCGCTACAAGGACTTCCCGCAGGCGCCGATCGCCAGCGGCCCGTTCGGCGGTTTCTTCGTCACCACGCCGACGCCGCTGCGCAACGTGCCGATGCAGCGCGTGCCGGACTTCACCGGCAATGTCGGCGCGCGCTACGCCATCGACCTGCACGGCGCCGGGCAACTCGCCCTGTCGGGCAATTTCTATTATACCAGCGCCTTCTATTTCGGCCCGTCCGGCACGCAGTTCCGCCAGAGCGGCTATGAACAGCTTGCCCTGCGCGCGGAGTGGACCGACCCGTCGGACCGCTATTCGCTGGCCGTCTATGGCGACAACATCACCGACCGCCGTTACCGGACCCAGTTGCTGCCCAACGGCTTCGGCATCGGCAATGTCTGGAATTATCCCGCCACCTGGGGCGTGCAGGTCGGCGCCAAGTTCTGACGATGGGAGGGGGAGCGGGCCATCGGCGCCGCTCCCCCTCCCACTCTGCGTCCCGCGGTGCGCATCGCCTTGGCGCTATGTTCCCAGCCGGGAATGTCGCGGCGCGCTTCACCCGGCAATCTGCCCTATCATCGGCCGCCAGAGGCTCAGGGGAGAGGACCATGCCGGAGAACAAGCGCTATCGTGTCATCCAGTGGGCGACCGGCAATGTCGGGTCGCGGGCGCTCCGCGCGATCATCGAGCATCCGCGGATGGATCTGGTCGGCCTGCTCGTCACCTCGGAGGCGAAGCGGGGCAAGGATGCGGGCGAGCTTGCGGGCCTCGGCCGGGAGGTCGGCGTGAAGGCCACCCTGTCCGTGGACGAGATCGTCGCGCTGGACGCGGATGCCGTCTCCTATATGCCCGCCTATACCAATTGGGACGATGTGTGCCGCCTGCTGGCGTCCGGCAAGAATATCGTGACGCCGCGCGGCGAGTTCCTGCACCCCTCCGCCATGGACCCGGAAAAGCGCGCCCTTGTCGAGGCCGCATGCAGGGAAGGGGGCAGCTCCATCCACGCATCGGGCAGCAGCCCCGGCTTCATCAGCGAGGCGCTGCCGCTTCCGCTCCTCGCGCAGCAGCGGCGGCTCGACTGCTTCACGATCAACGAATATGCGGACATGACCAGCCGCGATTCTCACGACATGATCTTCAACATGATGGGCTATGGCCGCTCGCCCGGCCAGTTCAGCCAGGGCATGCTCGACCATGTGAAGCATGACTTTTCCGGCTCGCTCGTCCTGCTGGCCGACGCGATGGGCATCACTCTAGACGATATCGTGGTGGAGGGCGAAATGGCCACCGCCAACAGCGACAAGGAAATCGCGGCGGGCACCATCCCGGCGGGCACGGTGGCGGCGCTCCGCATCACCGTCAGCGGCATCCACAAGGGCAAGCCGCTGCTCCGCTTCCGCGCCAACTGGTTCTGCAGCACCGACATAGACGAGAAGGCGGACTGGGGCATAGAGGACGGCGTGTCCGGCTGGCTGGTCAATGTCGAGGGCGACACGCCCATGGACGTGCGCATCACTTATCCCGTCGCGCCGGAGGATTATGCCGCCTTCACCCCCGGCCTCACCGCCCATCGCCCGGTCAATGCGATCCCGGCCGTGGTGGCGGCCGAGCCGGGCATCCGCACCACCCTCGACCTGCCGCATATCGCGCCGGCATTCTAGAGCGATTTCAAGTCAGGTGGCATCACCTGACGGCTGGGAAATCGCGGAAAACAAGGAATCCCTCAGCGGGTTTTGCTTCAATCAAAGCAAAAACCCGCTCTAGAAGGGATCGGCGTTCCACGGCGTGTTCCTGCGAAGCCAGGAGCAGTTTCAGTGAGAGCGGCTTCAAGTCGGATGGAAACATCTGACGGCTTGGAAGTCTTGGAAAAACAGGGGATTCCAGACCGGAAACAACGCCTGCGGGCGGGCCTCAACCCCGCCCGGCAATCCGCTCCGCCACGCGCACCAGCCGCCGGGCCTGCTCCAGATGGAGCAGCTCCGTCATCTTGCCATCCACCTTGATCGCGCCCTTGCCCGCATTTTCCGGCAGGGCGAAGGCGTCGATCACGTCCCGCGCCCAGGCCAGTTCCGCCTCGCCCGGCGAGAAGACCGCGTTGCACGGCGCGATCTGGTCCGGGTGGATCAGCGTCTTGCCGTCAAAGCCGAAAAGCAGGCCCTGCTCCGCCTCCGCGCGGAACAGGGCGATGTCGCGAAACTCGTTGCACACGCCGTCCAGCACCGCCACGCCATGCGCCCGCGCCGCCGCCACCGTCATGGCGAGAAAGGGGAGGAAGGGCGTGCGGTCCGGCGTCAGCCGCGCCCGCATCTCCTTGGCGAGATCGTTGGTGCCCATGATGAACAGCGACAGTCGGGTGGAGGCCGCCGCGGCCGCGATGGCCGGAAGCTGCCCGACGCTGGCGCAGGTCTCGATCAT
>JASGGS010000065.1:0-19457 GCA_047602685.1 Sphingobium sp. | reverse complement strand
ATCGAGGAACGCCTGCAGGACGTGCCGATCTCGATCACCGTGATCAACCAGCAGCAACTCTCTACACGCAACGTCGTGAATGCGGGTGACCTCGCCACCTACACCCCGTCGCTCAGCGCCAATGGTCGCTTCGGCGCGGAGAACACCAGTTTTGCGATCCGTGGCTTTGTCCAAGACCCCGGTACCTCGCCCTCCGTCGCCGTCTATTTCGCGGACGTCGCGGCGCTGCGCGCGGCGGGCGGCACTACGCTGGGCAATGGTGCAGGCCCGGGCGCCTATTTCGACCTCGCCAATGTTCAGGTGCTGAAGGGTACGCAGGGCACGCTCTTCGGCCGCAACACGACGGGCGGCGCGGTGCTGCTGGTGCCCCAGAAGCCCACCGGCAAGTTCGAGGGCTATGTCGAGGGATCGCTCGGCAATTACGACATGCGCCGGGTCCAGGCGGTCATAAACGTTCCGGTCAACGACAGCCTGCGCATCCGCCTGGGCCTCGATCGCCAGACGCGCCGCGGTTATGAGAATAATTATTCCGGCATCGGTCCCAGCGACTTCTCCGATGTCGACTATTGGGCCGTGCGCGCGAGCGTGGTCGCGGACCTGACCCCGAATCTCGAAAACTACTTCATCGCCACTTGGAGCGATTCCGACACCAACGGCTTCCTGCCGCAGGTCTTCACCTGCAACCCGAACGTCCTCCTGCCCGGCGACACGGCCGGCCGATTCCAGGCCAATCTCGCCTGTGACCAGGTGGCCCGCCAGAACGCGCGTGGCGACTTCTACGGCGTCGAGAATGGCACGATCGCGCCGCGCCAGCATATCCAGCAATGGCAGGTCATCAATACGACGACCTGGCGTGCGTCCGACACGCTAACGATCAAGAATATCGCCAGCTACGGCGAATTCCGCGAGTTCTTCCGATCAAGCGTCTATGGCGAGAACTTGATCATTCCCGCGGGCGCTGGCGACAATGCAGGCCAAACGCTCGTGAAGACGCAGTCGGCGCCCTATCCGGGGCAAAACAGCGCGGCGGAATCAACCTTCACCGAAGAATTGCAATTTCAGGGTATGGCATTCGACAATCGCCTCAACTGGCAGGCTGGCGGTTATGCGGAGATCAGCGAACCACTGGGTTTCAGCGGAAGCGCGTCGGCCGGAAGCGCTGTCTGCATGACAGCCAATACATTCGAATGTACCTCCACAGGTATTCCCGCAAGAGGAGATGATGGTACAGTCTACATCGGCGCCGGCCGAATTACTTCCATCGTCAACCAGCGTATCAATCGTCAGCGGTTCCAGGACTATGGAGCCTATGCGCAGGCGACGTATAAACTAACAGACCCACTCAGTATAACGGGCGGAGTGCGTTATACTTGGGACGCCACCACGTCAGTCACGCGGCAGGCGGTGTATATCCTTGGCGACACGCCTGGGGCGACGCCGACTCTGAGTTGCCAGGCAGGCACCGCGGCGAATGCGTGCCAGGCGCAGTTCCATATCGCCAGCAGCAAGCCGACATGGCTGATCGACATCGACTATAAGCCGACCGACGACATCCTGCTGTACGTCAAATATACGCGTGGCTACCGCTCAGGCGGCGTCAAGGTCGACGGTGGACCGGACTTCAACACCTTCCTGCCGGAGAAGGTCGATACCTATGAGGGCGGCTTCAAGACGAGTTTTTCAGATGCGGTGAGCGGCACGTTCAACGTCTCGGCCTTTTACTCCAAGTTCCTGAGCCAGCAACTCGCGGCCCGTCTGGACCCGACGCCCGCCAATCCCAACCAGCAGCCGCCGCAGACGATCACATCGAATAATCGGTCGCGGGTCTATGGTGTCGAGGTGGAGGGCTCGATCTCTCCCTTCCAGGGACTGAGGTTTGATGCCAACTATGCATATCTTAATACCAGGTTGCAGGCGTTGGGTAACGCAATCGGCAGCAGCACGCTCTATTACCCCCCGATCCCATCGGTCACAGCCGTCGGTTATCCGCTGGGTTACGCGCCGAAAAACAAATTCTCCATCACTGGCACCTACACAGTTCCGCTGGATGAGAGCATCGGCAAGATTTCCGTCGGTGCGACATTCTCACATAGCGACAGTCAGCTTACTACAGCGGGATATATCATTCCGGTGTCGCTCAGCAACACGACCATTCCTGCTTCACTTTACGGCTATAACGTAGGCGTTATACCGGCAATTAACCTCTTAAACGCCAACGTTAACTGGAATAGTGTTGCGGGAACACCGATCGATCTCAGCTTCTTCGTTACTAACCTTACAAAGCAGAAATATGTGACATCAGTCTTCGGCGGGGTTGGCGCCTTCGGGTACGATGCCCGATCGCTAGGGGAACCTCGCATGTTTGGGTTCCGATTAAAATATCGCTTCGGCAGTTAAGCCAACGGATTATCGTTCATCCTTTCGCCGGATAGACGAGGGGATGTCGGACGCCCGCTCTTGGATAAGGGGGCAAGACGGGCGTCCGAATTATTTTGCATCAGACGTATTTGCGGTGTTAGTGATCGCGATTGTTCCAGTCACAATCGGATTTGGCGCTAGCCGAGGAATGGACTCTTTGGGTACGCGCTGGACGCAAATTTTCCTGGGGATAGATCGATGATCTGGAGCTTTGCTTTCGACGGCGGTATCCTCAAGTCCAGGATCCAATTCCAGTTGTGAGATGCAACAACCTGCATAGGCTCCCGTCCTAGACTGATCGAGACTGGCGCTTAGCTCTCAAGGGCCGCCGGTGTCACGGGGTTTTGAAGGCGCGGCGCCGGGCCTGAGAAATCACCTGTCGGAGGCTCGCGAGCTCCACGGCGCCGGGCACGAGATAAGGACCGATAATTAAGTCCGGCGTGCCGGACAGTCCCATCATCGCAGCATACTAGCGGGTACGGCCAAGCGTCTGATCGATTTCGACGCTGTACGTGTTCAAATCTGTCCGAAGACGGGTCCAGTCAATACCCGCCCTGTTGGCTGCGGCGCGGATACTCTCGGACGACAGCTTGCCGTGGCTCTGCATCAGCGCCCGGTTGAATTCTGCATGCTTGCCCTGGTACTGTGAAGCGATCGCGGCGCGCGCCGCCTCGACGCTTGCCGCGCCGAAGATCGGCCAGTCCCGATAAACCAGCTTCACCTTGGGATCTTCGCGCAACAGCGCTTCGAGAACGGGGTGCATCTCGCGGCAGAAGGGGCACTGGTAGTCGGTGAAGAACACGATTGTGACGTCATGTCCTGGTCGCGCGACCGTCGGCGCTACGGGATCGTTCTGTATCTGCTGGCGGATTCGCGCGCCCTCGGCGCTCGACCGTGTCTTCAATTGACTGTGCTCGGGCATCGCTGCCAGCGACCGAATGCAGTGCAAATATACCGCCTATGAGTAGAATTACGACAGAGGCGGTCGGGACGACCATCTTCTTCATGACGTTTTCCTTCCTGGATCGCGAAGCTCGGCCTGCAGGGCTGCGCGGGATATCTCGCCGGCGTGGGTGCGCTGGATGCGTCCGCTGGCATCGATAAAGAGGGTGATAGGCATCGCGCGCGATCCTGTGGCTTGGCTGAGGATGCCTTTGGGATCGAGCCTGATGGAGGCAGCGGATAGCCGTTCGCGCTCCAGATAGGCGCGCACCTTCGCCGCGTCCTCGCCTTGGTTGACAAGTAGGATCGGCACGTCCGACCGCGCGGCGACGTCGATCAGCATCGGCATTTCGCGGCGGCAAGGCGGGCACCAGCTCGCCCACATATTGAGCACGAACGGGCGGCCGCGAAGCGATCCGAGATCGACGGGCCGACCGTCCAGCTCGGCGAGAATGATGTTGCCGGGCATCGGGCGAGAGGCAGGCGCGAGCAGCGCTGACGTAGCGAGCTGCACGGTTGTCAGGACCGTCAGCGCCGCGAGCAGGCCTACCATCGCCCGGCTGCGCCATAGCAGCGCGATGATGACCACGGCCGCGGCGATCACACCTGGCCATAACGAGAAGCCGCCCTGCCAGAACGCAAGGACCGTCCAGGGCTCGACGCCAAAGGCATCAGCGTTTTCGGCAACATAGCCAACCCGCGCGGCGAGCATCCCTACGAGGGTGGCCAACCAGGCCACACGGCCGGCGCGGGTCTGAGAGCGCGCGGCGATGAAGGAGCCTGCGCTCAGAAACGCCCATAGCAAAGCGATCACGACGATACGGTCGATCGCGATCATGAGGGGTCCGAGCTGAAGCACGCCATCCATGTGGGCGTGGTGATTCTTCAACCTTAAGGCTGGCTTAGCACCCGTCTTAAGGATGCGATAAGGTAGCAGCGTAGAGGTGCGAGACTATGCGGATATTGGTTGTTGAAGACGACGAAGTGCTGCGCGACGGGCTGTCTGCCGGTCTGAGCCTCGACGGCTTCGAGGTCGATGCGGTGTCTCACTGCGCCGATGCCCGGGCCGTGACGGCGAGTGCCGACCATGCGGCCATCGTGCTCGACATCGGTCTGCCAGATGGCTCGGGCCTCGATCTGCTGGGGGAATGGCGCCGCGCCGGCGTTTCGACGCCGATCCTGCTTCTCACCGCACGCAATATGGTGTCCGATCGGATCGACGGACTCGATGGCGGGGCGGACGATTACCTCGGCAAGCCGTTCGACCTTTGCGAGCTGTCGGCCAGACTGCGCGCGCTGCTGCGGCGATGCGATGGCCGTTCCGAAAGCGTGATCTCGCTCGGCGGGCTCCACATCAACGAGGCGCGGCGCATCGTCGCGCTGGAAGGTCTGGAGGTCAGTGTCTCTCGACGCGAATATGCCATCCTGCACGCGCTCGCGAGCCGGCCCGGTCACGTCATTTCGCGCGGCCAGCTCGAGGACCGCATCTATGGCTGGAACGACGAAGTGGAGAGCAATGCGGTCGAGGTGCATATCCACAAGCTGCGCGCCAAGCTCGGCAAGGATTTGATCGTGACGGTGCGCGGAGAAGGCTATCGGATCGCACAGCCATGACATCGCTGCGTGTCCGGCTGTTCGCGCTTGTCGCCGCTATCACATTGCTCGTCTGGGCGGGTGCGGCGACGTGGACGGCGCTCTCCACCCGGGCCGAAGTCCAGCGCGTGCTCGACGGCCGCTTGGTGGAAGCGGCGCGGATGGTGGCCGCGCTCGACATCCCGATGCGCGACGAGCCGCGCCAGATAACACCTTCGGCCTATACCCGGCAGTTGTCGTGTCAGATCTGGTCATTGAGCGGCCACCTCGTCGGCCGCTCGGCCGGCGCACCCGATGCGCCGCTCGGTGGCGGGGGTGCAGGCTTTGCGGAGCGCGAGATCGGCGGGCAGCAATGGCGCGTCTACACACATATCGATGCAGCCAAGGGGCTACGCGTAATGGTCGGCGACAATCTGAGCGTTCGTCGCCGGCTGGTCACGGATATGATGATCGGTTTACTGGCGCCGGCGCTTGCCGGCCTGGTCGCCCTCGGAGTCTTGCTGTGGCTGGGGGTTCGGCGCGGCCTGCGTCCTCTCGACACGTTAGCACGCGGAATTGCGACGCGATCGCCGAGCGCGCTGGCGCCCTTCGACGAAGGTGCTTCCCCCGTGGAGATGCGGCCGGTGGTGCAGGAGATGAACGGGCTGCTCCGACGCCTCGACGCTGCCCGCCGCGCCGAACGCGATTTCGTGGCAAATGCCGCGCACGAACTGCAGACGCCGCTCGCGGGCTTGAAAACCCAGGCCGAAGTCGCGCGACGCGCGCGAGACGCCCACATGCGGGATCATGCCTTGGAGCAGATAAGTCGTTCGGTCGATCGCACGAGCAGGCTGGTTCGCCAGCTCCTCAATCTCGCGCGCGAGGAAAGTCGGGTCGAAGATTGTCGCCTGCCCGTCACCCCGGTCAGCGACGCTTTGGCGGAGGTGCAGGAAGATTATCGGGCGGCGGCTCAGGCAGCAGGCATGGACTTGGCGATAGGTCGCGGTTGCGCCTGCGTCGCCGTCCCCATGACAGCGGACGCGCTGCGCCTCACGATCGGCAATCTCGTCGAGAATGCGATCCTCTATGCCGCCGAAGGGGGCAAGGTACGCATCGAATGCAACGCTGCCGACCGGCAGACCGAAATCCGGGTGATCGACCGGGGGCCCGGCATAGCGGCCGAGGACCGCGAGCGCTTGCGCCGTCGCTTCGAGCGAGGCGTGGGCGGCAATGGCACCGGTAGCGGCCTGGGGCTTTCGATCGTCGAAGCGGCTGCTAATGCGGCCGGGGCGAGGCTGGAGTTGCATGACGCGGAAGGGGGAGGACTTTCGGCTGCGATCTGCTTCGGACCGCAACGATCGACGAGCTGCGACAGCTAACCTTTGCTGGTCGGGCGCGAACTCGACCAACAGGGCTTCAACTCAGCCTCGAGGCGATCGGCCCAAGCCGCGAGCGGCGTCCCGACATTGGTCGACATGCTGAAGCGGCCACTCTGGCGATCGCCGGTGCGGCCTGAGCCTTCAAGCCGGTAGAGCGTGCCGTCTACAGCGAGGGATAGCGCGGCATCATCATTGAAGCCTGGTGGGTCGGGGCGTAGGGGCTCCAGGTCGCGCATGGCGGCAATCAAGGGGTGGAGTGGGCTGCAACGGCGGCTATCGGCCCAAGCCATCGTTTCCGCGCTGCCTCGCCGTTCGCGGCGCTCGATCCAGTATTCAAGCGGCTTGGTGACCGGGTCGAGGCGTAGCGTCCCAAATATGATCTCGATGTGATTGCGCCGTAGCTGGGGCTCGATAGTGAGGGTTGCCCACTGCCCGGAAAGGGGCCGCGTCTCCTGCGCTCCCAGGCCCGTGCAAAGGCCGAGCGCCACCACCGCAGCAATCTGTCTCGCTCCCCTCACGCCGGCATCTTGAGTTGCGCACGCAGCTCGCGGGCCTGCGCTTCATATTCGATCGCGAGAAGCCGATGCGCCGATGCGATCTGGGGTCTGGTCGCGCTTGCGGCGGCAACACGTTCCTCGCGGGCCCTTTGCTCGTAGTAGCTCAAATCGTCCTCGCGCTTGGCGAGCATGAATTCCTCGTTGGCCATACGGCGCGCGTATCACAACTCAGTCGTTGTTGCGAGTGGTTCGCAGAGAGGGCGGGTTCTCTACGATGCGTGCGAAAGTCGCCGCGCCAGAAACGTTCGCAGTGCGGCTCGGCAATCCGGACAGCGCAAGCCGCGAGTCGCCCGAGCCGAACACAGCCTCAATGCTACGCACGCACAGCTCCGTCGCATCATCGGCGAGGCTGTAATAGACCTGCTTCGCCTGCCGGCGCGTCGTCACCAACTCCGCCTTGCGCAATTCGGCAAGTTGTTGGCTGAGTGCGGGTTGGCCGATGCCGGTGGCCTCGTCGATCGCCGATACGGGTTGCTCGCCCCGCGCAAGCAGGAGCGAGAGCACCATCAACCGTTGGGGCTGCGCGAACGCCTTCAGCTTCTCGGCGGCGATATCCGCACGCTCGCGGCTCTGCCAAAGCTCGGTCACGACGACGCCCGGCAAAACCAGTCGGCGCCATCGGGACTGTTCGACGCCAGCTGCAACGTCGGCTGACCGGGGCGCCAGCCCTCCGGCGCAAGCCGGTCGCCATCGCGCGTGATCTGGAGCGCGGCCACCATGCGGATCATCTCATCGACCGAGCGACCAACCGTCATCGGGTAATGGGTGATCGCCTGGATCACACCATCGGGATCGATGAAGTATGTTGCGCGGACGGCCGAGCTGTCGCGCGCAGCGTCGTCGAGCATCCCATAGGCCCGGCCTATCGCCAGCGACGGATCCTCGACGATCGGGAAGGCGATTTCGACGCCGAACAGTTCGTCGATCGCCTTCACCCAGGCAAGATGGGAATAGAGGCTGTCCACCGACAGGGCGAGCAGCGCGCAATCCAGCTCATCGAATTGCGCCTGCGCCTTGGCCAGGGCGACGAACTCGGTCGTGCAGACCGGCGTGAAATCGGCGGGATGCGAGAAGAACACCAGCCATCGGCCTCGATAGTCGGACAGGCGCGAAGGGCCCTTGGTCGTGCGCGCCTCGAAGTCGGGCGCGGGGTCGCCCATGCGGAGCGGGCGCGGAAGGGGGGAGTGCGGATTATCGGCGGTCATGTGGGCCATGTCCCATCAATTACAGATTGACGCAACATACATACATAATTACATATATGTCTAATGATGATTGCAAAAGGCTGTAACGATGGATGACATTCTCAAGCGAGCGGCCGAGCAAGTGCTTGCCGCGCGAGACGGCATCCCGGAGATCAAATCCTTCTTCGACGAGCCGACGAACACCGCGAGCTACGTCGTGCATGATCTTGAGACGCGCATGGCCGCCATCATCGACAGCGTGCTGGACTATGACGCGGCGGCAGGGCGCACGTCGACGGCATCGGCGGACGCCATTATCGCCTATGTTCGCGAGCAGGGCCTGACGGTGGAGTGGCTGCTGGAAACACACGCCCATGCCGATCATCTGTCTGCGGCGCCTTATCTCCAAGGCGAGCTAGGCGGTAAGCTGGCGATCGGCAAGGCCATCCTCGCCGTGCAGGACATCTTCGGCAAGGTGTTCAACGCCGGCAGCGATTTCGCCCGCGACGGCTCGCAGTTCGACCGTCTGTTCGAGGACGGGGACACCTTTGCGATCGGCAACCTCAAGGTGACGGTCCTGCACGTCCCCGGTCATACGCCCGCCGATCTTGCCTATGTGATCGGCGATGCGGCGTTCGTCGGCGACACGCTATTCATGCCGGACTATGGCACCGCGCGCGCCGATTTCCCCGGCGGGGATGCGCGCACGCTGTTCCGCTCGATCCGGCGACTGCTGACCCTTCCCCCCGAAACGCGCCTGTTCCTGTGCCACGACTACAAGGCGCCCGGTCGCGAGAGCTTCGCCTGGGAGACCACCATTGCCGCCCAGCGTGCCGGGAACGTTCACGTCCATGATGGAGCGGACGAAAACGCCTTCGTAGAGATGCGCGAAGCACGCGATGCCACCCTCGATATGCCCAAGCTCATCCTGCCCTCGATCCAGGTCAACATGCGCGGGGGCGAGCTGCCCAAGCCCGACGACAACGGAACGCGCTATCTGAAAATCCCGCTGGACGCGCTGTGATGGGCGCGGCCTTCGCCGATGCCATGCCGCTCGCCGGCTTCGTGGGCGGGCTGATGATCGGCGGTGCCGCCGCGATCATGCTGTTGGGTCTCGGCCGGATCGCCGGGATCAGCGGTCTGGCGGCGACGACCCTTGGCCTCGGCGAAGCCGGTGCGGACCGCAAGCTCGCGCTGGCCTTCGTCATCGGTCTTCCTATCGGTGCGGCGCTGGTCTCGCTGACGATGCCTCTGCGGATCGCCTTCCCGGACTCCATGGCGCTGCTGATCCTGGGCGGCCTGCTGGTCGGCTTCGGAACGCGGCTCGGCAGCGGCTGCACCAGCGGCCATGGCGTATGCGGCCTGTCGCGCCTGTCGCCACGTTCGCTTGTCGCGACTGGACTGTTCATGGCGGCGGGCTTTGCCACCGTTGCGCTGATGCGCGTGGCGGGCCTGGTCTGATGCGCATGCTCGTCGCGCTCGTCGGTGGGATCGTATTCGGTGCCGGCCTGGCGGTGTCGGGCATGGCCGATCCTTCGCGTGTAACCGCCTTCCTCGATCTGTTCGGCCGCTGGGATCCGACACTTGCCTTCGTGATGGCCGGCGCGATCCTGCCGATGGCGCTCGCGTGGCGCGTCCAGCGGCGCGCGCCTCAAGCGCTGTCGGGCGATTCCTTTCGCGTTCCCCCGACGCGCACGCCCGATGCGCCGCTGGCGATCGGCGCGCTGCTGTTCGGCGTCGGATGGGGGCTGAGCGGCATCTGTCCGGGGCCCGCCATTGCCAATCTCGGCCTTGCCCCTCTCGCCATACTTCCGTTTCTCGCCGCCATGGCGGCCGGGATGATCCTCCATCGCCTGTGGGCGAGCCGTAGCTGACGCCGGAAAGGCCCCTTGCCATGGACAAGATCACGTCCGTCACCAGCGACTTTTCAACGACGGGGCATGTGGGCCCTGCGGACATGGCGGCGATCGCCGCCGCCGGCTTTCGCTCGATCATCTGCAATCGGCCCGACGACGAAGAGGCCGGGCAGCCGAGCGCCAAGGTGATCGCGGATGCTGCGGCGTCGACCGGGCTGGGCTTTGCCCATCTGCCGGTTGCCACGCGCGATATCGAACCCCGCGACGCGCGGGCGATGCGCGAGGCGATCGACCGGCTGCCTGGACCGATCCTCGCCTTTTGCCGCACCGGCGCGCGCTCGCAGGCGATGCACACGGCTGCGATGAAAGAGGGCGGTCCTCTTCGGTCCTATGACGTGGTGATCGTCGGCGGCGGCAGCGCGGGGATCGCCTGCGCCGCCAGTCTGCTCAAGCGGCGGCCCGGCTTGTCGCTCGCCATCGTCGAACCTGCCGAGACCCATTATTATCAGCCGGGCTGGACCCTGGTCGGCGCCGGCGTCTTCACGCCCGAGGCGACCCGCCGCCCCATGGCCGATGTCATGCCGGCAGCGGCGCGCTGGCTGCGCCAAGGCGCGGCGGCATTCCATCCCGACGACGATCAGGTCGAGCTGACCGACGGCACGCGGGTCGGCTACCGCGCGCTCGTCGTGGCGGCGGGCATCAAGCTCGATTGGGACGCCATCCCCGGCTTGCGCGAGGCGCTGGGGCAGAACGGCGTCACGTCCAACTATCGCTTCGACCTTGCGCTCTACACCCGTGATCTCGTGCGCACGCTGGCGCGCGGCACGGCGCTCTTCACGCAGCCGCCCATGCCGATCAAGTGCGCCGGCGCCCCGCAAAAAGCGATGTATCTCTCCTGCCATGCCTGGGAACGCGATGGCCGGCTGAGGGACATCGATGTCGAGTTCCACACCGCCGGCGCTGCCCTGTTCGGCGTCGCCGATTACGTGCCGGCGCTCATGCGCTATATCGAACGCTACGCGATCGATCTGCAACTCGGCTCGACGCTGGTCGAGGTCGACGGGCCGGGGCGGCGCGCGGTCTTTTGCCGCAATACAGGGCAGCGATCCGAGAATTACACGCGCCCGTTCGACATGCTCCATGTGGTGCCGCCGCAGGTCGCGCCGGATTTCGTCGCGGCAAGCCCGCTTGCCGACCAGAGCGGCTTCGTCGACGTGTTCCCGGCGACCTTGCAGCATCGCACCTGGCACAACGTCTTCGCGCTGGGCGACGTTGCCGCGACGAGCAACGCCAAGACGGCGGCGGCGGCGCGCAAGCAGGCACCCGTCGTCGCCGTCAATCTGCTGGCGATGCTGGACGGCGAGGCCCCGCAGGCCGCCTATGACGGCTATGGCTCCTGCCCGCTGACGGTCGAGCGCGGAAAGATCGTGCTCGCCGAGTTCGGCTATGGCGGCAAGCTGCTGCCGAGCTTTCCGGCCTGGCTGCTCGACGGGCGTCGGCCGACGCGGCGTGCGTGGTTCCTGAAGGACCGGATACTGCCGCCGATCTACTGGCACGGGATGCTGAAGGGCCGCGAATGGCTCGCCCGGCCCGAGCGGCTGGAACAGCCGCAATGACGTTCGAACCCATCCAATATGTGCTGGGTCTCGCGTCCGGCGGCCTCGTCGGGTTCAGCCTGGGCCTCGTGGGCGGCGGCGGCTCGATCCTCGCGGTTCCGCTCATGGTCTATGTGGTCGGCGTACCGAGCGCCCATGTCGCGATCGGCACCAGCGCGCTTGCGGTCGCCGCGAATGCCGCCACGGGCCTCGCCAACCATGCATCGGCGCACAACGTCAAATGGCGCTGCGGCGGCATCTTCGCGGCAAGCGGCATCGTCGGCGCGGCGCTCGGCTCGACGTTCGGCAAGATGGTCGACGGCGACAAGCTCCTGTTCCTGTTCGCGCTGGTCATGCTGGTGGTCGGCGCACTGATGCTCAAGCGCCGCGGCGATCCCGGCGATCCCGGTGCGGAATGCACGCGCGAGAAGGCCCCCAAGGTGGCGAGCTACGGTCTAGGCTCCGGCCTGTTCTCGGGTTTCTTCGGCATCGGCGGCGGCTTCCTGATCGTGCCGGGCCTGGTCGCCTCGACCGGGATGCCGATTCTGCTGGCGGTCGGCACCTCGCTGGTCGCGGTCACGGCGTTCGGGCTGACGACAGCCGCCAACTACGCCTTTTCCGGCCTCATCGACTGGCCGCTCGCCCTGCTGTTCATCGTCGGCGGCGCGGCGGGCAGCTTTGCCGGCACGCGGCTCGCCCGCCGCCTCGGCGCAAGCACGGGCCGGCTGACGATCGTCTTCGCATCGCTGATCTTCGCGGTGGCCGTCTACATGCTGTGGAAGAGCGGCGCCGCGCTATTTGCATGAAAGGGAAAAGACCATGACTTTGCACATTGGTGACACCGCGCCCGACTTCACCGTCGAGACCCAGCTCGGCCCCATCAGCTTCCACGAGTGGGCGGGGGATAGCTGGGTGTTCTTCTTCAGCCATCCCGCCGACTTCACGCCGGTCTGCACCACCGAGATGGGCCGCACCGCCCAACTCGCCGAGCAGTTTGCAGACCGTAATACCAAGCCGCTGGGCCTGTCGACCGACACCGCCGACGAACACCGCAAGTGGATCGCCGACGTGAACGATACCCAGCATACCGATCTGCGCTTCCCGATCGTCGCCGATGCCGATCTCGCCATCGCCCGCATGTACGACATGATCTATCCCGAACAGAGCGAGACGGCGGCGGTGCGCTCGGTGTTCATCATCGATCCGGCGAAGAAAATCCGCCTCTCCATGACCTATCCCATGAGCGTCGGCCGTAATTTCGATGAAATCCTGCGGGTCATCGACGCGCTGCAGCTCGGCGATGCCCGCCGGATCGCCACAACGGCGGACTGGATGCCGGGCAAGGAGGTCATCATCCCGCCGTCGATCGGCAATGACGATGCGCGCCGCCTCTTTCCGCAAGGGTGGACCGAGCATCGGCCTTATCTTCGTACGACACTGGTCGACTGAACCCCGCCTGGAGGGGCGGCGCTAACGCTTCCCCTCCAGTCATCACATGCATGGGCGCGCGTGAAGCGAACGCCGTTGAGGACAGGCCATGTTCGAGTCGTTCGATGCTCTCTTTCTTGCCCGCGCGCAGTTCGCCTTCACGGTGAGCTTCCACTTCATCTTCCCGGCCTTTTCGATCGGGCTGGCAAGCTACCTCATGGTGCTCGAAGCGCTGTGGCTGAAGACCGGGAGCGGCGTCTATGCCAACCTCTATCGCTACTGGCTGAAGATCTTTGCCGTCGCCTTCGCAATGGGCGTCGTCTCGGGCATTGTCATGTCCTACCAGTTCGGCACCAATTGGTCGGTATTCAGTGATAAGGCCGGGCCGGTGATTGGCCCGCTCATGGCCTATGAGGTGCTGACCGCCTTTTTCCTCGAGGCGGGGTTCCTCGGCGTCATGCTGTTCGGCATCAACAAGGTGGGGCCGCGCCTGCATTTCGCGGCGACCTGCATGGTGGCGCTGGGCACCTTCATCTCCGCTTTCTGGATCCTCTCGGTCAATAGCTGGATGCAGACGCCGACAGGCTATGAGATCGGCGCCAACGGCCAGTTCCTGCCGGGCCCGAGCTGGGCAGCAATCATCTTCAATCCGAGCTTCCCCTATCGGCTCGTCCATACCGTCATCGCCGCCTATCTCACGACCGCCTTCGTGGTCGGGGCGGTGGGCGCATGGCACCTGCTCAAGGACCGCGCCAATCCGGGCGCGCGCACCATGTTCTCAATGGCGATGTGGATGGCCGCCCTGGTCGCGCCGGTCCAGATTTTCGCGGGCGACATGCACGGCCTCAACACGCTGGAGCATCAGCCCGCCAAGGTCATGGCGATGGAAGGACATTATCAGAGCCATCCCGACGGCGCGCCGCTCATTCTCTTCGGAGTGCCCAACAGCGCGGAAAAGCGGGTGGATTACGCGGTCGAGATACCCAAGGCATCATCGCTCATCCTCAAGCATGATCCGAACGCGCCCCTTGCCGGTCTCGACACCATTCCCGAAGATCGGCAACCGCCGGTCGGGACCGTGTTCTGGGCGTTCCGCATCATGGTCGGGATCGGCTTCGCCATGCTCGGGATCGGGTTATGGAGCCTGATCGCGCGGATGCGAGGGCGCCTCTACGACTGGTCCTGGCTGCACCGCGCGGCGATCGTGATGGGACCATCGGGCTTCGTCGCGGTGATCGCGGGTTGGGTCACGACCGAGGTCGGCCGCCAGCCCTGGACCGTCCATGGCCTGCTGCGCACGGCGCAGTCGGCCGCGCCACTCGACGCGCCGGCGGTCGCCGCCTCGCTCCTCGCCTTCATCATCGTCTATTTCGCCGTCTTTGGCGCGGGCACGATGTATATCCTGAAGCTCATGGCCAAGCCGCCCGAGCCGCACGAGGATCCGGTGCCGATCCACGGGCCGGTCCGCACCGCCGGCATCACGCCGGCGCCCGCGATCGAGGGAGACCAGCCATGATCGACCTCACCATCGTGTGGGCGGGGATCATCGCCTTCGCCGTCGCCGCCTATGTGGTGATGGACGGGTTCGATCTCGGCATAGGCATCCTGTTTCCGCGCTTCGCGGTCGGGCGCGACCGCGACATGGCGATGAACAGCATCGCACCGGTCTGGGACGGCAACGAAACCTGGCTGGTGATGGGTGGCGGCGGGCTGCTCGCGGCATTCCCGCTGGCCTATGCCATCGTCCTGCCGGCGCTCTATGCGCCGCTGATCGCGATGCTGCTCGGTCTCGTCTTCCGCGGCGTCGCCTTCGAGTTCCGATGGCGCGATCCGGCACACCGGCGCTTCTGGGATTTCTGCTTCAGCGCCGGCTCCATCGTCGCGACGCTGGCGCAGGGCATCACGCTCGGCGCGCTGCTGCAGGGGATCACGGTCGAGGGCCGCGCCTATGCCGGCGGGTGGTGGGAATGGCTGTCGCCTTTCTCCCTGCTCACGGGCGTCAGCCTTATCATCGGCTATGCGCTGCTCGGCGCATGCTGGCTGATCTGGAAGACCGAAGGTCCGCTGCACGATCAGGCGCGTCGGATCGCGAAGCCGCTGCTTCCGGCCCTGCTCGTCGCGATCGCGGCGGTCAGTGCGTGGACGCCGTTTCTGGAAGGCCAATATTATCGGCGCTGGCTCGAATGGCCCGGCGTCCTCGCCAGCGCGCAGATGCCGCTCTTGGTGGCGATCACCGGGTTCCTGGCATGGCGCGCGATCGCCAAAGGACGGGACTGGAGCCCGTTCTTCCTAACGCTGGCGCTGTTCGGCCTGTCGATGATCGGGTTGGCGATCTCGATCTGGCCCGACGTGATCCCGGGGCGCGTATCGATCTGGGAGGCGGCGGCGCCCCATCGCAGCCAGGTCTTCATGCTGATCGGCGCGGGCGTGCTGGTGCCGGTGATCCTGGCCTACACGATCTGGGCTTATTGGGTCTTTCGAGGGAAAGTCGATGAGACTGGATACCACTGAACGGCCAGGCCCCCTTTGGCGGCGGCTGCTCTGGTTCGCCGCAATTTGGCTCGCAAGCGTCGTGATCCTCGCGGTTGTCGCCTATGGCATCCGCCTCGTCCTCAAACATTAAAGCGTACAGGAGAAGAAGATGGCGGGATCCACCCCGGACGCCACCGCGAAAGCCGGATTCACCGCATCGGAATGGGCGGGCGATGCAGGCAGAAGATGGCTCGCCAGCGTCGACACGCTGGAACGCGCCCTCATGCCGATCGGCGAGGCGTTTATCGCTCATGCTGGGTTCGTCGACGGCGAACAGGTCGTCGACATCGGCTGCGGCGGCGGATGGACGACGCAGCAGATCGCCAGCATCGTTGGCGAGGAAGGCCATGTGGCCGGGCTCGACATCTCGGCCGAGTTGGTCGCCCTGGCGCGCGAGCGAGCGGATGCGGCCGGCGTGCCGAACATCTGGTTCGAGGTCGGCGATGCCGCCGTGGTCAAACCGGCAGGTGCGCCGTTCGATCGGCTCTTCTCGCGCTTCGGCACGATGTTCTTTCCCGATCCCTATGCAGCCTTCGCCAATCTAAGGCATATGCTCGCCGATGACGGGCGTCTGGACATCGCGGTCTGGGATGCGGCCAGCGAGAACCGCTGGTTCACCGCGATCATGGAGGTGGTGGCAAGGCATGTCGAGCTGCCCCCGCCTGTCCCGCGCACGCCCGGCCAATTCGCCCTGGGCGACCCGGACTATGTGCGTGATATCCTGGCAGAGGACGGCTTTGCCGCGCCCCGGATCACCGCCTGGGAAGAGGATTACCATATCGGCGGACCGGGCAGGCGACCCGATGAGGCGGCGGCCTTCGTTCTCGAGGCGATGCACGTCGGCACGCTCGTGGAAGAATGCGATAGCGGTACGCAGGACGCCGTGCGGCGCGATCTCACGGCATTGTTCGCGGAGCACGAGACGAGCGGAGGCGTGGCCTTGCCTGCCAAGGTGCTATTCATCACCGCCGACGCGGCGGAGCAAGAGCCGACCGGTCGCAGCAATACTGATAGCAAGAGCAAGCTGGGAGTGCGCTATGAAGATCCGCAACCATCGATTTCTCCTGGCGGTGCTCGCCATGAGCCTTGAGTCCGGACCGGCGCTCGCGCAGGCCGCGCCCGATCCGGCGCACCCGGTCATCTCCGGGTTCGGGGCGATCGCGGTGCTGCCCGATGCCGCCAATCAACCCGATGCCGCGGTCAATTACCGGACGGTGTTCAACGTCACCAAGGCGGCTGCGAAACCTGAGGAGGTGAACCCCTCGCTCGATCGCGTCGCGCGGTTCGTGAATCTGCTGGGCTCGAAGGGCGTGAAGCCTGCCCCCGGCGCGCTGGTCGCAGTGGTGCATGGCCCGGCGACGCAACTCATCATGAGCGATGCGGCCTATCAGGCGCGCTTCGGCCGCGCCAACCCGAACACGGCGCTGATCGCGGCGCTCAAGCGGGCCGGGGTCGAAATCCATGTCTGCGGCCAGGCCCTCAGGCGCGCCGGCATTGAGCCGGCCTCGGTATCGCGCGAGGTGACGGTCGATCTCGCGGCAATGGTGACGCTGGCAACCCTGCAACTCAGAGGCTGGGCCCTCATCCCCGATTAAGCCGGGGCCTTTGATGAAGAAAATGGTCGTTTCGATCTGACCGCGCATCTAGGAAGACAGCCTTGGCACTGCAAAATTTCAAATCAATCGGCCGTTGGGCTGCCCCACTTGTGCTTCTTGCCGCTGCGCCGTGTGGAGCGTCTTCGCCGCGATCGGATAGCCGGGATCTGTCTGTCGCATCGGATGGAGCGCCCGTTACCCTGGTCGGGGTCCAAACGTCGATCGTGCGCTATCGAGGTGTCAATGCACGTCTCGTCACTGTCGCCCCGCCAAGCCCCGTCGATGATGCTACGTTCGCAAGACTCGGTGGCATAGCAGCCAGGGATTTCGTTTTGGAAGCGGTCGTCGCGGGCGTTCCTATTGATCCCGCATCGACGGCGCGGGGCTTTGTTGGCATCGCCTTCAGGATTTCAGAAAACGCCGAGAAGTTTGAGGCGATCTACGTTCGTCCCACCAATGCGCGCGCGGATGACCAGGTCCGCCGCAATCATACCACACAGTATATTTCTCACCCGGACTATCCATGGGAAAGGCTTCGCAGGGAGGAGCCTGGAAAGTACGAATCCTATGCCGATATGGTACCGGGTGAATGGACGAAGCTGACGCTCGTTGTCCGCGGCGCCTCGGCCAAGCTTTATGTCGATGGCGCCAAGGAGCCGGCCCTCATCATCAACGATCTGAAACTTCCTCCTGCCAGCGGCGGGATAGGTCTGTGGGTCGGGCCTGGCTCGCGGGGATACTTCAAGTCTGTGAAAATCGCCGTCGAGCAGCCTTAGGCTCACGACGCAAAAGCAATGGCGCCGTGTCGCTGCCCAGGTGACGACTGATCTTGCCGCCATGGCGACGCTGGGCCGGAAAGACCAGGCCGTGCTGACAAAGTGAGGCAGCCATTTGCAGATCGCGGCCAAGTTGAGGAAGCTGGCAAAGGATAGAGCGGTCTTGTCGTGGCGCGTGGCGACACGGCCTAATGCAGGCGAGCGATTTTATGTTCGGATTGCTGATGTCCGCCGAGAAGCGACCCGAGAGAATGAGATTTATGCGTGGTCGACCTATATCGCTCACATGCCGCCGCACTTTCAACTGCCTGCCCTGTCCACTCTACAGCGTTCCCATTTTGCGAACGCGTCGAACACCGAAATGGTCAGCTTTCCACCCACTCTAGTGCGAAGGGCGCTTCACGGAAGGCGAAGCGGTCGAGATGAGAACTGACCACCTCCTGCATGGCCTGCAGGTCACCATCCTGATCGGCGCGGAGGTGAATATGCAGCGCTGAAGGGTCTGCCGCCATTGTCAGGAAAGCCTGGGGCAACCTGAGGCATGCCTGATCACCAGTCTCCTCCACCTCGAGTCGATGTGCCCAATGCTTGCAAAGCTGACGAAGGTAGCGTCCGCCATTAAGAGTTGCGATGCTGACGCGACTTTCCGCCATATATTCGTCTCCTGAAGGTGGTGCGCCGTTGACCCGGTCGTGAATGGTCGTTGACACATAAAATGACGCCGTGACGTTCCGCCATCCTCCTCCCCCGCCAACTGGAGGACACAATAGTATTTCTGGTTTTCGCGATAGTGCGTCTCGTTGCGGTCGCGATGCACTTCTCTCTATTGCAAGCCATTCGCAAATAGAGGTCCCCATGGTCGCCGCAATATTCATGCCAGCATCACCATCCCGTTCATCCCACAATCAACGCCGGATTCTGGCTGGTCTGAAGGGATCGCTGCTCGTCTACGCGCTTCTGGCAGTGACCCCGGCCACGGCCCAAGACACCGGAGAGGCCGACATCGTCGTCAATGCCTATCGCCCTGCAGAGACGATCGACGCGTCGACAAAGACCACGACCCCGCCCCGCGAGACGCCACAATCGGTATCGGTCATCACCCGCGAGGAACTGGATGCGCGCGGGGTGCAGAACCTCAACGAAGCAACGCGCTATGTCGCCGGCGTCCTGCCGGAAAGCCAGGGCATGGATAACCGCATCGACGACATGTACATTCGGGGTTTCGACGCCGGAGGGTTTGCCAGCAACATCATGCTGGATGGCCTGCGCATGCCGTCCGACAGCTCTTCGAGCTGGAACCATGCGGCCTATAACAACTGGAACATGGAGAGGGTCGAGGTTCTGAAAGGCCCCTCCAGCGTTCTTTATGGTCAGCTCGCGCCGGGCGGCATGGTGAACCAGATCAGCAAGACACCCCGCGTCGGCCAGCCTCAGGTGCTGCAATTGCTGACCGACGAATATGGCAAGTATCAGGCCGCTTTCGACCTCGGCCAGGCCAATGACAGCGGCAGCGTCGCCGCCCGGTTCGTGGGCCTGTTCAAGGATGGCGGCACCCAGCTAGAGCATGTGGATCACCAGCAATGGTTCCTGGCGCCGAGCGTCACCTTCCGCATGGGTGACAAG
>JASGGS010000064.1:0-19685 GCA_047602685.1 Sphingobium sp. | reverse complement strand
AGATCAGGTTCACGTACATCATCGGGCTGCCGCCGAAATCGTTCGTGAAGAAGTTCGTGCCCGCATAGCGGTCGAGGCCGAGCAGGGCCAGCACCGCCGTCAGCACCGGGAAGGATGCGACGATCAGGATGTTGGTGCAGAGCGACGTCCAGGTGAACACCGGCATCTTCATCAGGGTCATGCCCGGCGCGCGCATCTTGAAGATGGTGCAGACCAGGTTGATGCCCGATAATGTCGTGCCCACGCCCGCGATCTGGAGCGCCCAGATATAATAGTCGACCCCCGTCGCCGGGCTGTAGGCGATGCCGGACAGCGGCGGATAGGCCAGCCAGCCGGTCTGCGCGAACTCGCCCACGAACAGCGACATCATGACGAGCACGGCGCCCGCCGTCGTCATCCAGAAGCTGAAATTATTGAGGAAGGGGAAGCTGACGTCGCGCGCGCCGATCTGGAGCGGGACGATATAGTTCATCAGGCCGGTGACGAACGGCATCGCCACGAAGAAGATCATGATGACGCCGTGCGCCGTGAACACCTGGTCATAATGATGGGCGTTCAGATAGCCCTCCGACCCGTTGAACGCCATGGCCTGTTGCAGGCGCATCATGATCGCGTCGGCAAAGCCGCGCAGGAACATGACGAGGCCCAGCACCATGTACATGATGCCGATCTTCTTGTGATCCACGCTGGTGAACCATTCGGTCCAGAGATAGCCCCAGAGGCGATATCTCGTGATGAGGCCCAGCACGGCCACGCCGCCGATCACCACCGCGATGAAGGTGGCGACGAGGATCGGCTCGTGGATCGGGAAGGATTCGAGCGACAGGCGCCCGAGGATCGGGCTGATCGGCTGCGGCGTGTAGGATGACATGGGGGTCTTACCTGTCAGCTTCTGGGGCGTGCGGGCATGTCGGCATTCGCGGACGCCCATGCGACGGAAAGAGGGGAGGCGGCGGCGCCGGGCCGGGCGAGGCCCGCGCCGGTCAGCGGTTTCATGTCGACGGGCGCGGCGGCGGCGGTGCCGACCTTGTGCGACGTCCGTGGCGCGCAGAGGGCCGCGACCATCCGGCGGTCGAGGGCGGGCGTGAAAGTTCCGCGCGCCGCGACCTTGTCATAGGACAGCGACTGGACATTGTGGATGCCCGCCATGCCGAGGCCGCCTTTGGCGTCGATCCGCATCATGTCGCCCATGCACATCTTGCCCGGCTCGACGCAGAGATTGACTACGGCGTCGAACAGCCCGTTCTCGACCGAGGCGAAGCGGCGCACCGGCTCCTTCTCGCTCGGCCGCTCCAGCGTCAGATAGGCCTTGCGGTCGAGGCTGTCATGCCCCGCCTTCGCCTCGCCCACCCAGCGCGCGAACGCCGCTTCGCTGAGGCTCCTTGCCTTGAAGCGCATGTGGGAGAAGCCCGCGCCGCTATAATTGGCGGAAAAGCCCTCGAACGTGCCGGGATTGTTGAAGACGGCGTGCAGCGTCGTCTCCATGCCCGGCATGGCGTAGATCTGGCCCGCCAGCGCCGGTATGTAGAAGCTGTTCATGACGGAGGAGGCGCTGATGCGGAACCGCACCGGCCGGTCGATGGGCGCGGCGAACTCGTTGACCGTCGCAATGCCCTGTTCCGGGTAGATGAACAGCCACTTCCAGTCGAGCGCGACCACCTGCACCTCCAGCGGCTTCGCGCTGGCGGCCACGGCCTTGCCCGGCGCGGTGCGGGCGAGGGGGCGATAGGGGTCGAGCAGGTGCGTGCCCACCCATGTCAGCGCGCCGAGGCAGATGATGATGATCAGCGGGGCGCCCCAGATCATCAGCTCCAACTGGGTCGAATGATCCCAGTCCGGCTCATAGGCCGCCTCCCGATTGGCCGAGCGGTAATGCCAGGCGAACAGGAGGGTCAGGGCCATGACCGGCAGGATGATGAGCAGCATCAGCCCGGTGGACATCAGCACCAGATTGCCCTGCTGGCGCGCGACGTCGCCCGCGGGATCGAGCACGACCATGTTGCAGCCGCCGAGCAGCGCGAGGGGGCTGAGCCACAGCGCCGGCCGCAGCCGCCGCGTCATCCGATGGATATGAGCAACCATGGTCGCGCCTCTAGGCTTGCGGTGATGCGCCGGACATAGGACATTTTGTCCAATCCCCTTGGCGTGGATCAA
Organism: Sphingobium sp.; assembly: GCA_047602685.1. Classification (GTDB taxonomy): domain Bacteria; phylum Pseudomonadota; class Alphaproteobacteria; order Sphingomonadales; family Sphingomonadaceae; genus Sphingobium. The sequence goes on along the minus strand of JASGGS010000064.1, from coordinate 17,531 downwards.
TCGCGATTAGGCTGCGTTGGTTCCGGGCAGGATTCTGCCTGGACCAGGACACGGGGCGCATGGCGCCCTCATGGCGCAAACGAAAGGGGCCGGGCGCGTTCCGGCCGCAGGACGAAAGACACGGCACATGGCTGGAAGCACGACGGTCGAACGGGACGCCCGGCAGCTTCACGAAACGGGGCGCCACATCACGGCGGGCGAGATCGCCGTCGGCGTGATGATCGGCCGCGCGTCGGAATTTTTCGACTTCTTCGTCTATGCCATCGCGTCCGTGCTGGTGTTCCCGGCGCTGGTCTTTCCCTTTGCCGACCCGCTGACCGGCACGTTGCTGTCCTTCGCTGTCTTCGCGCTGGCCTTCATCACGCGGCCGGTGGGCACGATCATCTTCACGGCGGTCGACCGCGCCTATGGCCGCGGGGTCAAGCTGACCGCGGCCCTGTTCCTGCTCGGCGGATCGACGGCGGCGATCGCCTTCCTGCCGGGTTATGCGAGCATCGGCATCTGGTCCGCCGCCCTCCTCGCGTTGTTCCGCATGGGGCAGGGCGTGGCGCTGGGCGGATCGTGGGACGGTCTCGCGTCCCTGCTGGCGGTCAATGCGCCGGAGGAGAAGCGCGGCTGGTACGCCATGCTGCCGCAGATCAGCGCGCCCATCGGCCTCATCATCTCCAGCCTGCTGTTCGTCTTCCTGATCTCCGTGCTGCCCGCGCGGGACTTCCTCGAATGGGGCTGGCGCTATCCCTTCTTCGTGGCCTTCGCGATCAACGTGGTCGCCCTGTTCGCGCGCCTGCGCATCGTGGTGACGCCCGAATATGCGGAACTGTTCGAGAGCGGCGAGCTGGAACCCTCGCCCATCCTGGAGACGGTGAGGGCGGAGTGGAAGATGATCTGGGCCGGTTCCTTCGCTCCGCTGTGCAGTTTTGCCATGTTCCACATGGTCACCGTCTTTCCGCTGTCCTGGGTGTTCCTGTTCACGCAGGAAAGCCCTGTCCGCTTCCTCCTGATCGAAACGGTGGCGGCGGTCGTCGGCATCGGCGCGGTCATCACCTCCGGCATCCTCGCCAACCGCTTCGGCCGCCGCACAGTGCTGGGCGCGTCCGCTGCCGCCATCGCGGTGTTCAGCGGCTTCGCGCCGCAGCTTCTCGACGCCGGTCAGGGGGGCGAGATCGCATTCATGGTCGTGGGCTTCGCGCTGCTGGGCATCAGCTTCGGCCAGTCTTCCGGCGCGCTGTCGGCCAGCTTCAACCCGCGCCACCGCTATACCGGCTCCGCGCTCACCTCCGACCTTGCCTGGATGTTCGGCGCGGGCTTCGCGCCCTTTGCCGCGTTGCTGCTGTCGAGCCTGTTCGGCCTGTTGTCCTCCGGCGCCTATCTGCTGTCGGGCGCGGTGATGACGCTGCTGGCGCTGTGGCTCAACCGCGAGATGGGCCGGTCGATCCTGGAATAGGGACTGCTAACCCCCCTCCCTTTCAGGGAGGGGAATCTCCCGGAATCTTCGATCACAGGAATATCTTCCCCGGATTCATCAGCCCCAGCGGATCAAGCGCCGCCTTCACCGCCCGCATGGTGGCGATGGCCTCCCCGCCATGCTCCTCCACCAGATGGGCGCGCTTGACCAGGCCGATGCCATGCTCGCCGGTGCAGGTGCCGCCCGCCGCCAGCGTCCGCGCGATCATCCGCTCATAGACCTCTTCGGCCACGGCCCGCTCCGCCTCGTACCTGTAGGTGAAGAGGACATGGAAATTGCCGTCGCCCACATGGCCGACAATGGGAGCGGTCAGGCCATGGGCATCGATATCGGCCCGCGTCTCCAGCACCACCTCCGGCAGGCGGGAGACAGGCACGCAGACGTCCGAAGACCACACCTTCGCCCCCGGCCGCAGCGCCACCGCCGCGAAATAGGCATTGTGCCGCGCCTTCCACAGGCGGTTGCGATCCTCGGTCGAGGTCGCCCAGGCGAAGTCCGACCCGCCATTGCCCTGTGCCAGTTCGCGCGCCGTTTCCGCCTGTTCCCCCGTCGCGGCGGGGGTGCCGTGGAATTCGAGGAAGAGATGCGGCTTTTCCGGCAGGCTGAGGCCCGAATAGGCGTTGCAGGCCCGCACCTGTACCTCGTCCAGGAACTCGACGCGCGCCACCGGCACGCCGAGCTGGATCAGCTGCGTCACGGTCGTCACCGCGCCCGCCAGATCGTCGAAGACGCATGTCGCCGCCGCCATCGCCTCGGGAATGCCGTAGAGGCGCAGGCGCACCTCCGTGATGATGCCCAGCGTCCCCTCCGAGCCGACATAGAGGCGGGTGAGGTCATATCCCGCCGCCGACTTGCGTGCCCGGCCGCCCGTATGGATGACCGTCCCATCGGGCTGCACCACCGTCAGCCCCAGAACATTCTGCGCCATGGTGCCGTATCGCACGGCGTTGGTGCCCGACGCGCGCGTGGAGGCCATGCCGCCCAGCGAGGCATTGGCGCCCGGGTCGATGGGGAAGAACAGGCCCCGGTCGCGCAGTTCGTGGTTCAGCTGCTCGCGCGTCACGCCCGCCTGCACCAGGACGTCCAGATCCTCCTCATTCACCTCGACCACCGCGTCCATGCGCGACAGGTTGATCGCGATCCCGCCCAGGGGGGCGGTGATATGCCCTTCCAGGGAGGTGCCCGCGCCGCTGGCGATCATCGGCGCGCGATGTTCGTGGCACAGCGCGGCGATGCGGCTCACCTCCTCCGTGGAGAGGGGGAAGGCGACCGCATCGGGCGGCAACGTCTCACCATAGGATTCGCCCCGGCCATATTGGGCGCGCACCGCCTCCGACGTAGCGAGGCGGTCGCCCAACAACCCCTTCAGGCTGTCGAGGAGCGGCGCGGCGATCAGGGATGCGGTGGTGGCGTTCATGACGCAATAGATGCGCCCGTCGATCATCGGAGGCAATGGGTGAAGGGACGCGCCCGGCATGCGATGCCTTCCCACGCACCGTTCCGCGCTCGATGCCATTCGCGCCAGGCAGAGCGTGCGGCCCTGTTCGCCGCCATCACCGGTCCCGGCTCGGTCGGGCAGGTACGGGGGAGGGCAGTTCCATTTCGCGTGCGGCCCGCGAATCGGGCTGTCATTGCCGAGGTGCGGCCCGACTCCTATTGTGCGTGACGAGGTTTTCGGTCCCGTGCTGACGATACTATGGCGCTATGAGTATTTCGATCAAGGCATGGTGAGCCGAATGACAGCGAATATGGCCTGTCGCCAGTATCTGGACCGATCATTTCCAGCGCGCGGCGTCTGCCGCGGGCGCGATCCAGGGGGGTACATCCGGATCAACTGCCACTCCATCCATGAGGCCAACTCCTCTCGATGCGGCCGTATTATGCCGGCGGAATGGAAGTCAGGGCGCCCTTGACTAATTGTATTGCTAATATACCAAATTATGTCAGGCAGCGTCGGGTAGGTTGAATGCCGGGCGCTGTGTAACATTCGCGTAACGGGTCTGGGTAACAGGCAACCGGTACATGGCGTGAGGGTGATCGGCGTCGCGCGCTGGTGACGCCTCACATCTCGGATGGAGAGGGGGAAGGGCTTGGCCGGATGGCATGGCGATCCGGCGACAGGAACTGTCACCCGCAAGGAAACAAGGGCCGCTTTTATGCAGAACCAGTTCAATTCCGCAGTCAGACAAGGGTCGAAAGGGTGTCGCGATGTCGATCCCCGTTTGGTTGCCAGGGTCAAGGCGATGGTGACGCATCGCACGGACGAGGCTCTGAATGCGCGTTTCGGGATCAGTTATAATACCTGGCGCAAGCTGATCGCCGGTCAACCGGTACGGGCGTCGTTGCTGACGCGCCTCGAAGCGCGTCTCGACACGCTGGAAGCACAGGAAGGCGCCTGATCCCGGCCTGCCTGACAGTCGAAACAGGGAGGCGACAGGCAAGGATTACCGTGATCCCCTGTGTCCGATGACGAGAAAGGGCCGTGCCAAGCAGCATGGCGCATTCGCCGGGCAGCAGGACAGGGGAGGGCGGCTTTGACGAGCGGAGAAGCGGCCGCTCCGGCTGCATGAAAAAGGGCACGCCCCAATAGGAGGCGCGCCCTCCTGACTGGACAATGATGACCCTGTATCAGGCCATATCGGGCACCATGACCTGACGAATTGCGCTGCCATCGGCCAGACTGTCGAGCAGGCTGTTGATTTCCGACATCGGCCTGATCGAGGTGAGCAGCTTCTCCACCGGCAGGCGGCCCGAACGCCACATGGCGATATAGCGCGGGATGTCGCGCGCCGGGATGGCTGATCCCATATAGGAGCCGATGAGGTTCTTGCCCTCCGCGACCAGCGAGACCGCCGCTATGTCGAAAACTTCCGCCGGATTGGGTAGACCGACCGTCACGATCCGTCCGCCCCGCCGTGCGGCGGCATAGGCCGCCTTCAGCACGGAGGCCTTGCCTGCCGTTTCGATCACCACGTCCGCGCCGCCATCCGGGAAGGCGGCCTTGATCGTCTCGGCTTCTTGTGGGTCGAGGGCCATGGCGCCCAGTTCCTTCGCGATGGCGCGCTTTTCGGCTGAGGGGTCGAGGGCAACGAGCAGACCCGCACCCGATGCGCGGGCCGCAAGCAGCGCGGAGAGACCGACACCGCCCAGGCCGTAGATCAGCACATTCTCGCCCGGCCGCACGGCAGCCGAGTTCACCACGGCACCTGCGCCGGTGAGAACCGCGCAGCCGAAGAGGGCGGCGATATGGGCGGGAATGTCCTTGTCCACCTTCACGGCGGAGCGGCGGTCCACCACGACATGGGTCGCAAAGGCCGAGACGCCGAGATGATGATGCACGTCATGGCCGCAGCCATCGTGCAGGCGGCGACCGCCATTGAGGAGACGGCCTTCACCGTTCGCCGCCGCACCCTCGGAGCACATATAAGGCTCGCCCGCCTTGCAGCGGACGCACTCGCCGCAGGAGGGAAGGAAGGCAAGGATCACGCGGTCGCCTATGGCGAAGCCCGTGTCATTCTCCGTGCCTGTCGCCTCGACTATGCCTGTCGCCTCATGGCCCAGCGCCATGGGCATGGGACGGGGCCTGTCGCCGTTTACGACCGAAAGGTCCGAATGGCATAGGCCCGCCGCATCGATGCGGATCAGGAGTTCGCCGGGTCGCGGCGGGTCGAGCGTCAGCGTCTCCAGCTTGAGCGGGGCATTGTCCGCATAGGGCCGGGGATTGTCGCCGGTGCGCTTCAGCACGGCTGCGGTGATTTCCATGGGTGTGTCCTTGTTTCTCAACCCCTCCCATGTTCCTGCGAAGGCAGGAACATGGGACGAGGGAATGCCGGATTACCCTGGGTTTCTGCCTTCGCAGGAACACAAGGAGGGGTTCATCACCGCGCCCATTTCTTTTCGAAGTCCCAGACTTCCTGAAAGCCGATGAGGCCGCAGAATTCCTTGAAGTTGAACATGGGCATGTCGGCAGGCTCGCCATCGCCCTGATCGCGCAGCTTGACGAAGGCGGTCTCGATGGCCGACGCCGCGATCAGGCTGGAGAGAGAGGGATAGATAGCGAAGGCATAGCCGATGTCCTTCAGCACGTCGCCCTTCAGGATCGGCGTTGAGCCGCCATTGGCCATATTCGCCATGACCGGCTTGTCGAAGGTGGAGCAGGCGGTGCGCATCTCCTCCTCGCTCTCCATCGCTTCGGGGAAGAGGATGTCGGCGCCTGCCTTCGCATAGGCTTCAAGACGGCGGAGCACGGCGTCCATGCCCTCGGTCTGGCGTGCGTCGGTACGCGCGATGATCAGCATATTCTCACGCGTCTCGGCGGCCACCTTGATCTTCTCGACCATGTCCTCGACCGGGATGACCTTGCGGCCCGGCGTATGGCCGCATTTCTTGGGGAATTCCTGATCCTCGATCTGGATGGCGGAAACCCCTGCCGCCTCATAGCCGCGCACGGTGTGCTGGACGTTGAGGAGGCCGCCAAAGCCGGTATCGGCGTCGGCGATCAGGGCCGCCTTGCTGGTCTTGAGGATGGTCTGATGGCGGTCCAGCATCTGCGTATAGGAGACGAGGCCGGCATCCGGTAGGCCATAGGCCGATGCCGTCAACCAGTAGCCGGTGCCGTAGATGATGTCGAAGCCGGCACGGTCGGCGATGACGGCGGTGATCATGTCGTGGATGCCGGGCACCACGAAGAAATCCTTGGTGGCGAGTTTGTCGCGCAGGCGGGTGTCGACCATCGTCTTATTTCCTTGTTGTCCAGAGCCAGGGAGCGGAGTGCTGCTGGGCGGCCTCGAAAGCGGTGATGTCGCCCTCATGCAGGGCGAGGATACGGGTGGTGTCGTTCCAGCCCTTGAGCAGGGCCTCGCGGCGGTCGTCTGCCACGTCGAAGGCGATGGGCGTGCCCGCGCCGGTGATGGTCCGGCTTTCCAGATCGACCGTGATGATGCCGCCTTCCTCCGCGCGCGCGCGCAAGCGAGCCACTGGCTCCGGAGCGAGGCGAATGGGCAGCATCCCGTTGCGGAAGCAGTTGGAGTAGAAAATCTCGCCGAAACTTTCCGCGATGATGATGCGGATACCGAGATCGCCTATCGCCCACGGTGCCTGTTCGCGGCTCGACCCGCAGCCGAAATTGGGACCGGTGATCAGGATCGGGCGGTCATTGTCGACCGGGATCGGGAAATCTGCATCCTCGCGGCGGTCCGCAAAGGCATAGGCGCCCAGGCCCTTTTTCTCCGTGATGAGGAGGAAACGGGCGGGATAGATGATATCCGTGTCGATGTCGGCGTCGGGGAAGGAAATGGCCTGCCCGGTGACGGTGACGAGTTCTCTCATGCCAGCACCTCCCGCACATCGACGATATGACCGGCAATGGCAGCCGCCGCGGCCATGGCCGGACTCATGAGGTGCGTGCGCGCGCCAATGCCCTGCCGCCCTTCGAAATTGCGGTTGGAGGTGGAGGCGCAGCGCGCGCCCGCAGGCAGGCGGTCGTCATTCATGGCGACGCAGAGCGAGCAGCCCGGTTCGCGCCATTCGAAACCGGCATCGAGGAACAGCCGGTCCAATCCCTCCGCCTCCGCCTCCGCCTTCACGCGCATGGAGCCAGGGACGACGAGGGCACGGACCCCCTCCGCCACATGACCGCCGCGAATGACGGCGGCGGCGGAGCGAAGATCCTCGATCCGGCCATTGGTGCAACTGCCGATAAAGGCATGGTCGATGGCGAGGCCGACAATAGCCTCGCCCGCATGGACGCCCATATAGCGCATGGGCTTGGCCAGCTTATCCTCATCGGGGAGGGGCGCCGTGACCGGCACTGACTGGTCGGGGCTGGTGCCGAACGTGACCTGGGGCGCGATCTTGTCTGCCTCGATCACGATTTCCCGGTCGAAGGCCGCGTCGGCATCGCTGGGCAAAGCGTTCCAATAGGCGAGGGCAGCATCCCAGTCCGCGCCCTTGGGCGCGCGGGGGCGTCCGTCGATATAGGCGAATGTCGTCTCATCCGGCGCGACGAGACCGGTGCGCGCGCCGCCCTCTATGGTCATGTTGCAGAGGGTCATGCGCCCTTCCATGGACAGGGCCTTTACAGCCTCGCCCGTATATTCGACGGCATAGCCGACCCCGCCCGACGCGCCGACGATGGCGATGAAGGCCAGGGCCATGTCCTTGGCCGTGACGCCCGGCTGCAACTGGCCGGTGAAGGTGACACGCATGGTCCTGGCCTTGGCCTGCCACAGGGTCTGCGTTGCCATGACCGTGCCGCATTCGCTGGCGCCCACGCCAAAGGCGAGCGCGCCGAAAGCGCCATGGGTCGACGTATGGCTGTCACCGCAGACCAGCACCATGCCGGGCAGGGTAAAGCCCTGTTCAGGCCCTATGACATGCACGATGCCCTGATCCTCGCCGGTCAGCGCCAGATATTCGATGCCGAACTGGGCGCAGTTGCGCTCCAGCAGGGCGATCTGGGCAGCGGCCTGCGCGTCCTCGATGCCGGCGGCGCGATCATGCGTCGGGACCGAGTGGTCCGCGACGGCAAGCTGCGTCTCCGGACGGCGCACCGTCAGGCCATCCTCACGCAGCGCTTCGAAGCTCTGCGGCGTGGAGACCTCGTGGAGGAGGTGGCGGTCGATGTAGAGCAGCGCCTTGCCGTCAGCTTCCGCGACGACATGCCCCTCCCACAGCTTTTCGTACAATGTCCTGGGCATGATGCTTCAGTCGAGTTGGGCCGTTGCGGCTGCCGCGATCTCCGCGCCGGTCGCGAAACCATGGCCGGGTTGCTGGCCAAGCCACTGGAGCAGGCCGTCAAACTCCGCCATGCGATAGGGCAGGCCCGTGATATAGGGCGTGACATTGAGGCTGAGCATGCGCCCGCCATATGTGTCCGCCTCGGCGCTGAGCCATGCAAAGGCATCCTGCATCTGCTCGCAATAGCTGGCCATGCTCTGCTGCTGGACGTTCAGTATCTGGCGGTCCGACAGTTCATGGTTGAGCGGCAGGTTCAGGATCGGGCCGCCGGGCGTCGCCATGCGATAGGGCAGGTCGTCATTCACCCAGTCGCACATATAGGTCAGGCCCGCTTCCGCGAGCAGCGCGGGCGTGTTGAACGATTGCGACCGGGCGATGGAGAGCCAGCCTGTGGGGCGGGTGCCTGCGACTTTCTCGATCCCGTCCAGCGTCGCCGCGATGATGCCGCGCTCCTCATCCTCCGGCACGCCGGTGGCGATGGTCGCGTTCATGTCGGTCGAATGGCCTATGATTTCATGCCCCGCCGACACAATGTCCCTGATGAGGACCGGATAGCGTTCCGCGATGGCGCTGTTCGCCGCGATGCTGGCCTTGGCGCCAGCCTTTTCCAGTGCATCGAGCAGGCGGTAGATGCCGACGCGGTTGCCATAGTCGCGCGACGTGTAGTGGCGGTAGTCCGGATAGGCTGTCTGCATGTGGCCGGGCGCGCGGAAGGGCTTGTCATTGGGCGTGATCGGGAACCATTCCAGATCGATCACGACCCATGTCAGAACCTTCTGTCCGCCCGGCCATGCGAGCGCCCCACGCTCGAAGATGTTGGACCAGGGATAGAGATCATGGTCCATGCCCTTGCGACGCTTGGGATAGTCCAGATAGCTGGGGTCGAGCGTCATGCCGCGCCTCCCGCGAGTTCGGGATAATGGGTCAGATAATGGTCGGCAATGTCGCCGGAGCGCGTGATCCACGCCCGGCCGTCGGCCGCGATATGGCGGAGCACCTCCTCGAACGGGCCGATGCGATGCGGCTGGCCGATCAGATAGCTATGCAGCGGGATGCACATCACCGTGCCGGACGCTTCGCCTTCCTCAGCTAGGCGCTCATATTGCCTGATGAGCGTCTGCGCATATTCGCGGGGCGACATATTGTAGATGAAGAAGCCATAATGGTCGTTCACCTCCAGCGAATAGGGCATGGAGATGAGCTGGCCGGACTTGGTGGCGACCGGCATGGGCTGGTCGTCATGATAAAGGTCGCAGGTATAGCTCATGCCATATTCGGCGATGAGGTCGAGCGTGCGCGGCGTATGGGTCAGGGCGGGGGCGAGCCAGCCCTTGATGGTCTGGCCGGTCGCATCGCGGACGGTCTTGATCGAGTCCTCGATGATGGCGCGTTCCTGCGCCTCGTCCATGCCGTAGCTGTAGCGGGTGTTGTAGATGCCGTGGGAGAAGAATTCCCAGCCGAGATCATTGGCGTTGGCAACGACGTCCGGCACATGCTGGCATAGCGCCACGGAGAGGGAGACGGACCCCTTGAACCCGTGCTTTTCCATCACCTCCGCCATGCGCCAATGGCCGACGCGATTGGCATAATCGCGGTGGGAGTAGCCGACGACATCGGGATGCGGCTTGGGCCAACTCTTGCGGTGCGGATTGACGGCCGGGTCGAGCTCGTAAAATTCGAGATTGGGGGAGACCCAGACGGCGACCGTCTTGCCGTCCGGCCATTCGATCTTCGGGCGGCCGCGATAGGGGGTATAGTCGTAGAGGCCGGGATCGGCTTCACCTTCCCGCATTATTGCGTCTCCAGCCAGTCGATGACGGTCTGTACCGGCTCGACATCCGCATATTTCAGCTGAAGGTCGGTCAGGTTGGCGAAATGATAGCTTTCATGTTTATCCGCGCAGGTTTCGATGGGGACGATGGTGCGATAGCCGCGCGAAAGGCTGTCCACCGCCGTTGCGCGCACGCAGCCGGAGGTGCTGCCGCCGGTGACGACCACAGTATCCACGCCGTGCCACACCAGCAACGACTGGAGCGGGGTCTCGAAAAAGGCTGATGGCATGCGCTTGTTATAGATGGCGTCGCGGCTGTCGATCTCGCAGCGCGGATCGAACTCGTGGCGGCGGCTGCCATATTTGATGTTCTGGAGGCTGTCGGGCGTGTTTGTCCGCGTGCCCCATACTCCCGCATCGGCACCATCTTCCGCATAGGCGACGCGGGTCCAGATCACCGGCATGCCCTTGGCGCGGGCGAGGGCGGAAATGGTGTTGGTATGTTCGATCTGGCGCGGATCGGTCTCGTAAGCGGTCTTGAATTCGTCGATCCGGGTATAGGCGCACTGAAAATCGACATTCACGATGGCGAGCTTCTTGCCGAAGCCGAACTTGGCGCGCGCTGGATTGGCCATGACCGCCTCGAAAAGCTGCCGCGCGGTCTTGTCCTCACAGACCATCTTCGTTCCGACCAGTGTCACGCCAATGCTCCTTCCTTGGTGCCGGTCTTCTGCGTCGCGGGGACGAAGCCCAGCGGCAACCCGGCGAGCGGGGTAAATCCATAAAGCGGCTCGTCACCCAGCGTCTGCTGGACGAATTCCCGCACAGCGAACAATGCGTCGAGATCGATCCCGGTCTTCACGCCCATCGACTCGAACATGAACACCAGATCCTCGGTCACGATGTTGCCGCTGGCGCCCGGCGCGAAGGGGCAGCCGCCCACGCCGCCGAGGGAACTGTCGAAGGTGGTGAGGCCGGCATCATAGGCCGCCAGCACATTGGCGAGGCCCAGGCCGCGCGTATTGTGGAGATGGATGCCGGTCAGCGCTTCCTTGCCGACCATGCCCCGGATCGCATGGATCATCGACTTCACGCTGGCAGGATCGGCATAGCCCGTGGTGTCGGCCAGGCCTACCTCGTCGCAGCCCGCCGCCATCAGTTTCTCGGCCAGTTCGACCACCTTCGCCTGCGGCACCTCGCCCTCCAGCGTGCAGCCGAAGGCGGTGGAGAGGCTGCCTTCGAAATGGGGACGCTTGTCCTCGGGCAACTCGCGAATCATCTCCGCGATGATACGCGCATCCTCAATGACTTGCGCGTGCGTCCTGCGAAGATTGGCGAGGCTGTGCGACTCGCTGCACGACAGGGGCAGGGTGATCTTGTGGGCGCCAGCCGCCAGCGCATTGGCCGCGCCGCGAGCATTGGGAACGAGGGCCGCGACGGTCAGCCCGGGAATGCCTGTTGCATATCGAACGATTTCGGCCGTGTCGGCGAGTTGTGGAAGGATCTTTGCGGGAACGAAGCTGCCTACCTCTATCTCTGTGACGCCTGCCGCGACGGCCTTGTCGATCCACATCTTCTTGGCTTCGGTCGGCATGGTCCGCCCGATGCTCTGCAACCCGTCCCGCAGCCCGACTTCACTGATCAAAACGTCCATCTGCCGACATTCCTGTTGATCCCATTTGTATTGTGTATATATCAATTAAATCTCGATTGTCGAGACGACTGGAGCGGGCTTTTGCAGCAGCATATGGAAAATCTTCCCCTCGCGGGGGTGCGGGTGGTGGAGTTCAGCCACATGGTCATGGGGCCGTCCACGGGGGCGATTCTGGCGGACCTGGGTGCCGATGTCGTCAAGGTGGAGCCGGTGGGCGGTGACCAGACGCGGCGCTTGCTGGGATCAGGCTCCGGTTATTTCCCCATGTTCAACCGCAACAAGCGGAGCATCTGCATCGATTTGAAGAGCGCGGCGGGGCTGGAAACGGCAAAGCGCCTGGTAAATGCCGCCGACGTGCTGATCGAGAATTTCCGTCCCGGCGCGCTGGAGAGGCTGGGCCTCGGCGCAGACGCGTTCAAGGCGACCAATCCAGGCCTCGTCTATTACAGCGCCAAGGGCTTTCTCTCCGGTCCCTATGAGAAGCGCGCGGCGCTCGACGAAGTGGCGCAGATGATGGGCGGTCTTGCCTATATGACCGGCCCGTCCGGCCGCCCGCTGCGCGCCGGTGCCTCCGTCATCGACATTACCGGCGGCATGTTCGGCGTCATCGGCATCCTCGCGGCACTGCACAGGAAGGGCGCGACCGGCGAGGGCGCGACCGTTCGCTCCTCCCTCTATGAGACCACCGCCTATATGGTCGGCCAGCACATGGCGCAGATGGCGGTGACGGGCAGCGCGGCGCGTCCGATGCCGGAGCGTATTTCCGCCTGGGCCATTTATGACGTGTTCCAGACGAAGAATGAGGGCGAGCTTCTCTTCGTCGGCGTGGTCAGCGACGGCCAGTGGCAGAATTTCACCAAGGCGTTCGACCTTGGCCCGATCGGCAGCGATCCCAAATATGCGAAGAATAACGACCGCGTGCTCGCGCGCGACGTGATCCTGCCCGTGGTCCGCGAACTGGTCGGATCGCACACGCGCGCCGAGATGCTGGAGAAGCTGGAAGCGGCGGGCGTCGCCTTCGCGCCGATCATGCGGCCGGAAGATCTTTTCGAGGACGTGCATCTCAACGCCAATGGCGCGCTTGTGGACCTCACCCTCAATGACGGGCGCAAGGTGCGCCTGCCCGCGACGCCGGTCGAGCTGGACGGCGCCCTGCCGGGCGTGCGCCACGACCTGCCGCATCCCGGTGAGGACAGCGCGCAGATATTGAAGGATTTCGGCTTCGACGAGGCGGAGATCGCCGTTCTGGTCGCATCCAACGCCGTCGCGACGGCCGGGGCGGCCGCCGGCTGATGAACAGCATGACCAGCGTCGATGTCGGCGGCGGGCTGGGCGGAAAGGGACCCCGCACCCTGGCCGCGGCGCTGTGGGACGAGCATGTCGTCGCCAGCCTCGGCGAGGGGAGCGACCTGCTCTCCATCGACCGGCTGCTGCTGCACGAGCGCACCGGCGGCGTGGCGCTCAAGAGCCTGGACGAGGCTGGTCGGCAGGTGCTGGCACCGGCGCAGGTGTTCGCGACGATGGATCATATCGTCGATACTTTCCACGGGCGCAGCGACGATACGCTGATGCCCACGGGAAAGGCGTTCCTCACCACGACGCGGGAAGGGGCGCACAAGCATGGCATCACCCTGTTCGACCTGCACGACCCGCGCCAGGGCATCGTCCATGTCATCTCCCCGGAGCAGGGGATCGTCCTGCCCGGCCTGACCCTGGTCTGCCCCGACAGCCATAGCTGCACCCAGGGCGCCTTTGGCGCGCTGGCATGGGGCATCGGATCGACGGAGGCGGAGCATGTGCTGGCGACGATGACGCTGCGCGCGAACCGGCCGCTCGACATGCGGATCATGGTCGATGGCGCGCTGGCGCCGGGGGTGACGGCGAAGGATCTGGCGCTGCACATCATCGGCCGTCTCGGTTCGGGCGGAGCCAAGGGCTATATCGTCGAATTTGCCGGGGCCGCCGTGCGCGCGCTGGACATGGAGGGGCGCATGACCCTGTGCAACATGGCGACGGAACTGGCCGCCTTCGGCGCGATCATCGCGCCGGACGAGAAGACCTTCGCCTATGTGAAGGGGCGCCCCTATGCGCCGCAGGGCGAATTGTGGGACGCGGCGCTGGCCGACTGGCGGCGCCTGTCCAGCGACGAGGGCGCGGCCTTCGCGGTGGAGCGGCATTTCGACGGCGCCGATGTCGCGCCCATGATCAGCTGGGGCACCAGTCCGCAGCATGTCGTGCCGCTGGGCGGCGCCGTGCCGGCCTTCGACGCGTTGGACGGCACGGTCGGCCGGGCCGATTACGACCGCGCGCTCGCCTATATGGACGTCGCGCCGGGTGCGCCGATGCTCGGCCTGCCCATCGACGCGGCCTTCATCGGGAGCTGCACGAACAGCCGCCTGTCCGACCTGCGCCGCGCCGCCGCCCTCCTGAAGGGACGGCATGTGGCGCCGGGCGTCAGCGCGATCTGCGTGCCGGGGTCGACGCAGGTCAAGGCCGCCGCCGAGGCGGAGGGGCTGGACGCGATCTTCCGCGAGGCGGGTTTCGAATGGCGCGAGGCGGGCTGCTCCATGTGCTTCTTCGCGGGCGGGGAGAGCTTCGGCGCGCAGCAGCGCGTGGTCAGTTCGACCAACCGCAATTTCGAGAGCCGGCAGGGGCCGGGGACGCGCACCCATATCGCCTCGCCGGAGACGGTCGCCGCCTCCGCCGTCGCCGGGCATATAGCCGATCCCCGCCTGCTGGGAGGCGCGGCATGATCCCGCTCGTCTCGCTGACCGCCAAGGCCGTGCCGTTGATCCGCGACAATGTGGACACCGATGCGATCATCCCCTCGCGGGAGATGAAGACGGTTTCCAAGTCGGGCCTGTCGGACGGCCTGTTCGCGGGCTGGCGCTATGCCTCCGCGACCGGCCGGGTGCCGAACCCCGATTTCGTGCTGAACGACCCCCGTTATCGGGGCGCGCGGATACTCATATCCGGCGCCAATTTCGGTTGCGGGTCGAGCCGTGAGCATGCGGTCTGGGCGCTGGCCGAATATGGTTTCCGCGTGGTGGTTGCGCCGTCCTTCAGCCCGATCTTCCGGGCCAATTGCATCCGCAACGGCATCGCGCCGGTCATCCTGCCGGTCGAGGCGGTGATCGCGTTCGCGGCAGCGGCGGAGCGGGGCGAGTTCATCGCGGTGGACCTGGGCGCCATGACCGTCGGCACGGGCGATCTCCTCTTTTCCTTCGAGCTGGAGGACGAGGCGCGGACCATGTTGATGGAAGGGCTGGACGCCATCGAACTGACATTGAAGCGGCGGGCCGAAATCCTTGCTTTCCGGGAGGCGGACGCGGGCCGGAGGCCGTGGGTCTACCTGAAAAGATAACAGGCTTCCCTACCCAAAAAGGGACTGGCCCCGCCGCCAATGCGCTTGAAATTTGTTCTATAATTATATCAAATACAATCGAGCGGGCCGGAACGGAATCGGCCGCCCGCGACCGGGAAAAGGGGACAGGGCGTGACGCTGCTGAAATGCGCAACTCACATCGTCGGCGACGTGGACGCGGCCATCGACCGCTATTCGCGCGAACTCGATTACAGCGTGGTGGAAGACACATTTGTCCCGGCCGATCTGGCCGAAGCCTGGGGCGCGCCCGCCAGCGCCGGTCGCCGCGCCGTCGTGATGCGGCCCGCCTCCGGCAGCCCGGTCTTCCTGCGCTTCATCGAGGGGGACGAGGTTCCCGCTTACCTGCCCATCCGCACCTATGGCTGGGCGGCCATCGAAATCTGCGTGACGGATGTCGAGGCGGTCAATGAGCGCATGGTCGCATCCAAGGATTTCGACGTGATCGGCAAGCCCAAGCCGCTGGACGGCTTTCCCAATGTGAAGCCGATGCAGGTGCGCGGACCGGACAAGGAAACCGTCTACCTCACGGAAATCCGCGTCGACGATCCGTCCAGCGGCCTGCCCAGGCCCAGGTCGCTGATCGACCGGCCCTTCATCCTCGTCCTCGCCTGTCCGGACCTGCCGAAGACGGCGGCATGGCTGGCGGACGTGCTGGGGCTGGAGGTCACGGACCCGGTTTCCATCCGTTACAGCATGATAACGCTCGCCTTCGACCTGCCGGAGGAGGAGAAGCACGCGCTGGTCATCGCCAAGTGGCGGGGCCAGACCTTCCTGGAAGCGGACCAGTATCCGGAGGCCGCCATGGAGCGTCCGCGCAATCCCGGCGCGCTGCCGCCGGGCGTTGCCATCGTGTCGATGACGCATCCCGATTTCGACCGTTTCGAGGGCCATTGGCTCTCTCCGCCTGTCGTTCGCGAGGGCGCGCTCTATGACGGTGCCCGCGTCGGCGTGCTCAAGACGCCGGAAGGCGCCCTGCTCGAAGTGATCGAGGGCGAAGCCCTCGCCTGGGGCTGAGCGGGGAGCGGGGCGGATCATGGCCGAGGCGGTCGAAATGAAACGCGGTCTTGCCGACCTGTCCCATGGGCGGATGCCTTGTCGCGAGGCGGCGACCGGCGGCCTCCTGACCGAAGCCGTCGCGGCCTGAGCGGAGGAAAGACCATGGACCTCGGTATCGTGTTCCTGACATTGCTCCACATCCTGATCCCCATCTACTGGCTGGGCGGCGACCTCGGCGCTTTTTACGGCTCCACCTTCATGACCGATCCCAAGCGGTCGGTCGCGGAGCGGATGATGGCGCTCAAGATATTAAACAATATCGACATGGCGCCGCGCACGACGCTGATCCTCGCCTTTCCGACCGGCTTCGCGCTGGCATGGGCCAAGGGCTGGTTGCAGGTGCCGGGCATTGCGGTGGCGGCCGTCGCCGTCGCGTTCCTCGGCTGGCTGGCGCTGGCATGGGCCGTCCACCTCAGCCATGGCGGCGGGCAGGGCTTCAAGACGCTGGACATCTGGGTCCGCTATGTCGCGCTGATCGGGCTGGGCCTGACGGGCATTGCGGGCGTGGCGGGCGACATCGCCATTCCGTTCTTCATCGCGCTGAAGCTGTGCATCCTCGCCTGCTGCATCGCCCTGGGCCTGATCGTGCGCAAGCAGCTCGTCCCGCTGTTCGGCGCCATCCGCATCATGACCAGCACCGGCCCCACGCCGGAGACCGACGCGACCATCGCCGCCGTGAACGGCCGCGCGCGCATCTGCGTCCTCACCATCTGGGCGCTGGTGCTGACCGCCAGCTTCCTCGGCATCGCGACGCCGGTCTGACATCATCTCAAAGGAGAGCCTCGACATGACAAGAATGGCCCATCAGACGATCCAAGGCAAAATCCTCTACACGTCCCGGAAGCCCGGACGCGAGGGGGAGGTGCGCGGTCGCGAGCAATTCACCTTCACCAAGCATGGCGACGGCAGCCGCACCATGCGCGCGCTGTGCGAGATCGAGGAGCCGAATCCCACGGTGATGCGCGACGTCACCTACAGCCTCGACGCCAATGACATGCCCACAGACTGCTTCGTGCGCCTGGTGGTCGGCGACAAGTTCATGGGCGCGGGCCTGTTCCGCATCACGCCCCAATTCGTGGAGTGCGAGAGCTTCGGCCCGTCCATCGGCCGCCTGTCGCAGAAGCTGCCCATCGTCGGCCCCTTCGACGGTTTCGGCACGCATCCGATCCAGGGCGATGCGTACATCACGAAGAAGGTCGACAAGTCCAGGGGGCCGCATCTGCACCCGCTGCGCACCTTCCTGCCGTCGCCCGACCATCGCGGCGCGACGCCGCCGATGATCGCCGAGGTCAATATCTTCCTGGAATATGTGGGCGACGAGACGGTGACGGTCGCGGCGGGCACGTTCGAGGCATCGCATTTCCGCTTCACCGATCCGGAGGCGGGCATGGCGACGGCGGACGGCGCGCACCCGGATTATGACGTATGGGTAACTGCCGATGAAGATGCCATTTTCCTGAAG
>JASGGS010000063.1:0-19767 GCA_047602685.1 Sphingobium sp. | reverse complement strand
CTTCCTGCTGGTGGCGACCGTGCTGGCCTATATGTCCTATCAGACCATCTGGGCGGGCAAGAAGCACTGATCCGTCGGCCATTCACCGGCATGACGACAGAAGAGGGCGGGCCTGTCGGCTCGCCCTTTTGCTTTCGGGGCCGTGCCCCGCCATCATGCCGGTTCCGGTCGGCGCGCGCGTTCGACCGGCCCGCGCGCAGATGCCCGCGCCCTCCCGGGATGCCTCTCCATGGGGCTATGTCCGGCGTCCGGCCGTCCTTGCCGCGTTCGATGCGCGGTAATCAGACATGCTCAGCCGAGGCTGGAAGCGGTCCCGTCCGCATCGGCCAGCGCGAACAACTCGTTGACCACGGCGATGAACTTCACCACCGAAATCGGCTTGGAGACATAGATATTCGCGCCCGCCGCGCGGATGCGCTCCTCATCGCCCGGCCCGGCATAGGCCGTCACCGCCATGATCGGCACGAGGGCCAGCGTCGGCTCCTGCCGGAACTGCCGGATCAGGTCGACGCCGGACACATGGGGGAGCTGGATGTCGGTGATGATCAGGTCGGGCTGATATTCGAGCGCCTTCTCATAGGCTTCCCGCCCGTCGCGCACGGCGCAGGTGTCATGGCCATGCGCTGCGAGCAGGTCACAGAAAAGCCTCAGGTTGAGGGCATTGTCCTCGACAACGAATATCCGTTTTGCCACCAGACCTCCTTATCATGGACATCGGCCGATGCCCCGGCTTAAGCGACTTGGCGAGGATATCGCGTTGACACCCTTGTACAGCAACCCGCACGATAGGGAAACCATAGCCTTCATGGTCGTCGCCTGGATAGTTTCCGAACCGGGTCGAAGTGAAAGATTTCTGACACTTACGGGGCTGGATGTCGAACAACTTCGCTCGGGTCTCGAAAATCCCGGCATATTGGGAGCGGCGATCGATTTCCTGATGGGGCATGAACCCGACCTCATCGCCTGCGCCGACGCCATCGGCGTGCCGCCGGACGTCATAGCCGCCGCGCGCGGGGGGATCGGCTGATGGCCCGTCCCCTCATCATCAGCGACTGCGACGAGGTACTCCTGCACATGATGGTGCCGTTCCGCACCTGGCTGGACGAGGCGCATGGCATCCATTTCACCTTCGGCACCCCGTTCGAGGAGGCGTTCCGGCACAAGGACAGCCGCGATCCCGTGGAGCGCGGCGTCGTCTGGTCGCTGCTCGGCGGCTTCTTCGATACGGAGATGCACCGCCAATATCCGATAGAGGGCGCGCTGGAGGCCATGGGCCGCCTCGCGGCGCTGGCCGATATCGTCGTGCTGACCAATTTGGAGGATCATCGGCGGGAGGCGCGGGTGGAACAGCTTGCCCGCCATGGCCTGCATGTGCCGGTCTACACCAATCGCGGCGGCAAGGGGCAGGCGCTGGCCGCCATCGTCGATCAGTACCGGCCCAGCGTCACCCTGTTCATCGACGATCTGGAGAATAATCACAGCAGCGTCGCCCGGCACGTGCCGCAGGTATGGCGCCTCCACATGGTGGGGGAGACGGAACTGGCGCCGCTCATCCCCGCCGCGCCGGAGGCCCATGCGCGTATCGACGGCTGGGCCGAGGCGGAGCGCTGGATCGAGGGACGCATCGCGGATGCCGCCTGAGGGAGCCCTGGAAACCCCCGTTCTTCCGAAGGAAGCCGCTCCACGCTTGACCCTTTCGCCTCGTCGTGCTGACAGACGCGCATGAGCATTGAACAGCATCTGATCGACAGCGGCATCACGCTGCCCGAACCGGCGGCGCCGGTGGCATCCTATGTTCCCCTGGTCATCCAGGGCGGACTGGCGCATGTCAGCGGGCAGATTCCCTTCAATGCGGACGGCGCGCTGATGCTGGGCCGCATGGGCGAGCATGTCGACACCGCCTTCGGCCAGCGCGCGGCGGAACGCTGCGCCCTCATGATCCTTGCCCAGCTGAAGGCCGCGCTTGGCAGCCTCGACCAGGTGGAGCGGATCGTGAAACTGGGGGTGTTCGTCTCAAGCACCCCGGATTTCACGGATCAGCCGAAAGTCGCCAACGGTGCGTCGGACCTGATGGTCAGGGTCTTTGGCGAAGCAGGCAAGCATGCCCGGTCCGCGGTGGGCGTGCCGGTGCTGCCGCTCGGCGTGGTGGTGGAAGTCGACGCCATCGTGGCGATCCGGGACTGATGCGCCCGCGCGGCCCGCTCTGGCAAAGGCCGGGCCGCATTCCCATCTTGGCGCGCATGACGGGCCTGGAATCTGACGGACCCGCCCGGATCGGGGGGCGGGCATGAGCGGCGACTGCACGGCATTGCGCCTGTACGACCGCGTGGGCGCCATCGACGCGGCGGCATGGGACGCCTGCGCGGGCGGCGCCAATCCCTTCACCGCCCACGCCTTCCTCTCCGCCCTTGAGGACTCGGGCAGCGTGGGGGAGGGGACGGGCTGGCAGCCCCTGCCGCTGGTGGTGGAGGCGTCGGACGGCACCATCGTCGCGGCCGCGCCCGCCTATGCCAAGTCGCACAGCCAGGGCGAATATGTGTTCGACCATGGCTGGGCCGAGGCGTGGGAGCGGGCGGGCGGCCGCTATTATCCGAAGGTCCAGATCGCCGCGCCCTTCTCCCCCGTGCCCGGCCCGCGCCTGCTCCTGCGCGACGGCGACGCGGCCGGACCGCTGATCGCGGGGCTGGAGGCGCTGGTGCGCAACAACGGCTTGTCATCGGCCCATGCGACCTTCGTGGAAGAAGCGCAGCTCGGCCATTTCCGCGTGGCGGGCTGGCTCATCCGGCAGGACAGCCAGTTCCACTGGACGAATGACGGCTATGGCAGCTTCGACGATTTCCTGGCCGCGCTGTCCAGCCGCAAGCGCAAGGATATCCGCAAGGAACGGGAGCGCGCGCGGCAGGGGCTGGAGATCGTCCACCTGACCGGCGGTGCGATAAGGGAGGCGCATTGGGACGCCTTCTGGCAATTCTACCAGGATACGGGCGCGCGCAAATGGGGCCGCCCCTATCTGACGCGCGAATTCTTCTCGCTGCTCGGCCAGCGCATGGGCGACCGGGTTCTGCTCATGCTCGCGCTGCGCGGCGGGGCGCCGGTCGCGGGCGCGCTCAACCTCATCGGCGCGGACACGCTCTATGGCCGTTATTGGGGCGCGACCGAGGACGTGCCCTTCCTGCATTTCGAACTCTGCTATTATCAGGCGATCGATGCGGCGATCGCCCTGGGCCTCGATCGGGTCGAGGCGGGCGCGCAAGGATCGCACAAGCTGGCCCGCGGCTATCGCCCGGTGCCCACATGGTCCGCGCATTTCATCCCGGATGCGGGATTCCGGCGCGCGGTGGCCGATTTCCTGCGACGGGAAGGCGCCGCGGTCGAACAGGACCGCGTTCATCTCGACGCGCATGCCCCCTTCCGGAAGGGGGGCTGAGGCGGATCAGGCGGCGTAGCGGCGATGGAGGCCCAGCCAGGAACGGGCCTGGCGCTGCGCCTCCGCGATTTCGCGCGCGGTCATCTCCTCGGCGATCTCGGCGCGGCAGGCCGTCGCTTCCTCGGACCCGGACACGGCGGCGAGGTTGAACCATTTATGCGCCTCGATCAGGTCGATCTCGACCCCGCCGACGCCGCAGCTATAGGCGACGCCGAGATCATATAGGGCCTGCGAATCACCGCGTGCGGCATCCCGCAATCGGCTCTCGATCAGAAAGCGAGCACTCTGGATACTGTTACCCACGACAAATTCCCTGTTAAGGTTGTCCCAGGCGGCACCACATCATGGCCGTTCTAAATTTTGGTTAACGCCAAATGTCAAATAGTAATACCGGTGCCGTTACGACCCTGATAATTGGCGGTTATTCAGGGTTAACGGCAATATTGTCGATGAGGCGGGTGGTGAAGTCATTGTTGCGGCCGAGTCCGATCCGCGCCGCGCCAAGCAATCGTGCGGGACGGTCGAGCGATTCGAGCGGCTCCAGCGTGGCCGCATCGCACAGCGCTACATAGTCGACGGACGAAAAGCCCGCTCCGGTCAGCGTCTCTATTGCTTCGGACAGCGCCTGCGCCACCGGCGTCCCCGCCCGCATGGCCCCCGCCGTCGCCTCCAGCGCGCGGGGCAACGCCACGGCGGCGACGCGCTCCGCCTCGTTCAGATAGGCGTTGCGGGAGGAGAGGGCGAGGCCGTCCCCGGCTCGCGCGGTCGGCACGCCGACAATCTCGACGCGCAGGTTGAGGTCGGCGACGAGACGGCGGATCACCGCCAGTTGCTGATAATCCTTTTCCCCGAACAGCGCGACATCCGGGCGCGCCTGGCCCAGCAGCTTGGACACCACCGTCGCCACGCCGTCGAAATGGCCGGGGCGGGCGGCCCCGTCCAGATGGTCGCTGATGCCCGACACGCTTACGCTGGTGGCAAAGCCCGCCGGATACATTTCCGGCACGGTGGGCGCCCATAATATCGCCACCTCCTCCGCGCGGAGCAGCGCGGCATCCGCCGCCTCCGTGCGGGGATAGGCGTCGAAATCCTCATTGGGGCCGAACTGCGTCGGGTTGACGAAGATGGAGACCACAACCCGGTCGGCACGCGCGCGGGCCGCGCGGACCAGCGCCATGTGCCCGTCATGCAATGCGCCCATGGTGGGCACCATGGCAACCGTCTCCCCGGCGGCGCGGAACCGGTCGAGGGCATCATAAAGTGTGGATAAGTTCCGGATGATTTGCACGCCGGGAATGGCTCCGATAAGGCTGGCGACGACAGGGGGTTTGGCGGCCGGCGATGTGCCGGTCAAGCTGGCTCCGCACTGGACCATGATCGTTCCGGGCTGAAATCCTGGAACGATGAGGCTCCGGACCATAGAGAAATAGCGGCAGGAACCGGGATCGACCTGATGGCCACCAATTCGGCACATTGCATTGTTTTCGCGAACGAGAAGGGCGGGACGGGCAAGTCCACCACCTGCGTCCACACGGCGGTGGCGCTGGCGGCGCAGGGGCTGTCGGTCGGCGTGATCGACCTCGATCATCGCCAGCGCACCGTGACCCGCTATCTGGAGAATCGCGCCGGGACGATGCGCCGGCGCGAGATCGATCTGCCGCTTCCCGGCTTCGAGGTGTTCGACGGGACGGAGGTCGCCGCGCTCGATGCCGTGATCGATCGCCTGCGGGAAAGCTGCCAGGTGGTCGTGATCGACACGCCCGGCCGCGACGATCCGCTCGCCCGCCATGCCGCGACCCGCGCCCATACGCTGGTCACGCCGATCAACGACAGCTTCGTCGATTTCGACCTGATCGGGCAGGTCGATCCGGAGAATTTCAAGGTCAAGCGGCTCAGCTTCTATGCGGAGCTGATGTGGGAGACGCGCAAGACCCGCGCCAAGGCGGACGGCGTGTCGATCGACTGGGTGGTGCTGCGCAACCGCCTCCACAATAATGAGGCCCGCAACCAGAAGCGCGTGGGGGAGGCGCTGGCGGAACTGTCGAAGCGCGTCGGCTTCCGCGTCATTCCCGGCCTGTCGGAACGCGTGATCTTCCGCGAACTCTTCCCCTCCGGCCTCACGCTCCTCGACAAGGGGCATCTGGGCGACCTCGGCATCAGCCATGTCGCCGCGCGGCAGGAACTGCGCGAGATGGTCGGCGGCTTTGCCCTGCCCTTCGGTCAGCAGCGCGGCGCGGCGGAGCGGAGCGCGGCCTGATCCCATGGGGCTGCTCGCTGTCCTGCTCGGCGGCTGGCTCGGCTGGCTGATCCTGACGGGCAGGATGGGCAGGCCGTCCACCGGCCAGATCGCCGCCCTGATCCTTGCCCTTGCCGGCGGCGCCATCGCCGCGCGCGGGCGCCCCGTCATCGGCGGGGGCATGGCGATATTCGGCCTCGCCTGGCTGTCGCGTCGGGCCGCGCCCGCCAGGCCCGCCCGCGCACCCCGCGAAATGCCCGCGCCGGACGATGCGCGCCTGCGGGAGGCGCTCGATCTGCTCGGCCTGCCGCGCGACGCGGACCGCGCGGCGGTGATGGAGGCGCATCGCCGCCTCATCGCGCGCACCCATCCCGACGCGGGCGGCACGGAGGCGCTGGCGCGCAACATCAACGCGGCGCGCGACTATCTGCTCGAACGGCTGCCCTGATGGCGGCCCGGCCGACCCGCCACGCCTTTCACCCCGGCGCGCTGCGCGAATATGATATTCGCGGCGTCGTCGGAAAGACATTGGGGGAGGCGGACGCATGGGCCGTGGGGCGCGGCTTCGGCACGCTGGTCGCGCGCGCGGGCGGCCGCCGGGTCGCGGTCGGCTATGACGGGCGGCTCAGCTCGCCCGCGCTGGAGGCGGCGCTGGTGCAGGGCCTCAACGCTTCCGGCATCCAGGCCGTCCGCATCGGCCTCGGCCCCTCGCCCATGCTATATTATGCCGAGGCAGAACTGGATGTTGATGGCGGCATCCAGGTAACCGGTAGCCACAACCCCGCCGACCATAACGGCTTCAAGTTCGTATTTCAGCGCGGCGCCTTTTTCGGCGAGGGCATAGAGCAGCTTGGCCGCATGGCGGTTGCGGGCGATTGGGTGGAAGGGCATGCGGGCCAGGAAACGGTCGATGTCATGGACCGTTATGTCGCGCGCCTCCTGAAGGATTTTGACGGCGGCGCGTTCCGTATCGGCTGGGATGCGGGCAGCGGCGCCGCCGGCCCTGTCGTGGAGAAGCTGGCGAAGCTCCTCCCCGGTGAGCATCATACGCTTTTCACCGATGTCGACGGCCATTTTCCGCATCATCACCCCGATCCCACTGTCGAGGCGAACCTGGCCGATCTGCGCGCGCTTGTCCTGGACAAGAAGCTCGATTTCGGCGTGGCCTTCGACGGGGACGGGGACCGGATCGGTGCCGTGGACGGGCAGGGCCGTGTCATCTGGGGCGACCAGCTTCTCTCCATTTTCGCGGAGACGATCCTGCGCGACCGGCCCGGCGCGCCGATCATCGCGGATGTGAAGGCCAGCCAGACGCTGTTCGACCGCATCGCGCGGCTGGGCGGCGTGCCCGTCATGTGGAAGACGGGGCACAGCCTGATCAAGTCCAGAATGAAGGAAACGGGCAGCCCCCTCGCGGGGGAGATGAGCGGCCATATCTTCTTCGGCGACAGCTATTATGGCTTTGACGACGGTCTCTATGCCGCCGTCCGCCTGATCCGCGCGGCGACCGATCTGGGGCGGAGCGTCACGGACCTGCGCGGCGCCATGCCGGAGACGGTCGACACGCCGGAGCTGCGCTTCCCGGTGGAGGAAGAGCGCAAGTTCGCGGCGGTGGCGGAGATATTGGCGCGCCTGCGCGCGGCGGGCGCCGATGTCGACACGACGGACGGCGCCCGCGTCCGCACGGCCGACGGCTGGTGGCTGGTGCGCGCTTCCAACACGCAGGCCATGCTCACCGCGCGGGCCGAGGCGCGGGATGCCGACGGCCTGGCCCGGCTCCTGGCGGAGATCGATTCGCAGCTTGCCGAATCGGGATTGTCTCGCGGCGGACAGTCCGCGCGCTGAGGCGCCGGATTCTTTCCGGCCGATGGCTGGCCCGTGACGCTACGGAAACGTAGCTTTTCGAAACGATTGCAAAAAAAGCAACCTCCATAAACGAATTCGCAGTTGCAAAAATCCATGCTGCAACGCAAAAGGAACGGGCCTTTCAGGCATCCTCTCCTAAAACTCGTAAGGCCGCCGATCTCAGGCGGCCTTTTTTTTGGGCCGAAGGACGGGCCGTGTCGGGCTTTTGTGCATCTGCGCCGCGATGGCGCCGTCCAGGCCGCCTTTCGCCCTGTTGCCGGACCATTGCGGAAGGCCGGGACAGCGCCTAGGGACGAGCCATGTCACACAGTCTCAAGATCGCGTCCTGGAACATCAACAGCGTCCGTGCCCGTGTAGAGATTGTCGAGCGCCTGCTGACCGAAAGCGCGCCCGACATATTGTGCCTTCAGGAGACGAAGGTGGTGAACGGCACCTTCCCGGAAGCGCTGTTCCGCCGCCATGGCTATGACCATATCGTGCTCCACGGCCAGCCCATGCATCACGGCGTCGCCATCGTCAGCAAGGTGCCCATGTGGGAGGATGACCGGCTCGACTGGCAGGCCAATGGCGAGGCGCGCCATGTCGGCGTCCGGCTTGAAAACGGCCTGCGTCTCGAAAATGTCTATGTGCCCGCCGGCGGAGACGAGCCGGACCGGACGATCAACCCCAAATTCGGGCAGAAGCTCGACTTCGTGGAGCGCATGATCGAATGGTCGTCGAAGCTGGACGTGCCCACCCTGCTGGTCGGGGACTTCAACATCGCGCCGCTGGAATGCGATGTGTGGAGCCACAGGCAGCTTCTCAACGTCGTCAGCCACACGCCCGTCGAGTGCGCATTGCTGGCCCGCCTCCAGGCGTCGCACAACTGGGTCGACATCGCCCGCAAGTTCGTGCCCCCGCCGGAGAAGCTCTACACCTGGTGGAGCTACCGCGCGAAGGATTGGGAAGCGTCCGATCGCGGCCGCCGTCTCGACCATATGTGGGCCAGCCCGGAAGTGGCGGAGAAGGCGACCGCCCATTATGTGCTCAAGGATTGCCGCAGCTGGACCCGCCCGTCCGACCATGCCCCGCTCATCACGGAGTTCCGGTTTTGAGCCAGCCGCGCGATGCGGCCCGCGCCATTGACGCGCTGCGGCGCGGCTGGGCGGTGCGCGTGGTCGGGGCGGACGGCGAGGCGCTGCTGGTGCTCCCCGTCGAGGGCGTGGGCGTTGCCGATCTGGCGGCCTTCGATCCGGGCGGCGCCGCGCCGCTCCTCCTGTCCGGCGCCCGGGCCGCCACGCTGAAGCTGGTCAACCAGCGCGACGCCGCCGATCCCGAGCAGGCCGTGCTGGTCGAACGCCCGGTCGCGCTGGACGCGGGGGCGGAGGCGTCGCTGGCGCTGGCCATGGCGACCGCCGACCCGGTGCGCGACCTCATGACCCCGCTCAAGGGGCCTTATCACGCCCTGCCGCTCGCCCGGCCGGATCTGGCGGCCGCCGCGCTGCGTCTCGCGCGGCTGGCGGGCCTGCTCCCGGCCTTCTTCGTGGGGTCGGGCGATGCGGACGCGGCGGATGTCGGCGTCGATGCGGTCGCCGCCTTCGAGAATAGCGGCCATCTCGTCATCGCCGCCCGCGCGCGCCTGCCGGTGGAGGTGGATTCGCGGGCGGAGATCGTCGCCTTCCGTTCCCCCGATGACGGGCGCGAGCATGTCGCGCTGATCCTCGGCCATCCCGACGACACGCCGCCCGTCGTGCGCCTCCACAGCGAATGCCTGACCGGCGACGTGCTGGGCAGCCTCAAATGCGATTGTGGGCCGCAGCTCCACGCCGCCCTGCACGAGATCGCGCATGCCCGCTGGGGCGTCCTCCTCTATCTGCGGCAGGAAGGGCGCGGCATCGGCCTCATCAACAAGCTGCGCGCCTATCAGCTTCAAGATCAGGGTTTCGATACCGTCGACGCCAATGTCCGCCTGGGCTTCCCGATCGACGCGCGCGACTTCTCGGTCGCCTCGCGCATGCTGACGCTGCTGGGCATCGGCTCGGTACGCCTGCTCACCAATAATCCGGGCAAGGTCGCGCGGCTGCGCGCGGAAGGGATCGACGTGATCGAGCGCGTGCCCCATGCCGTCGCGGCCAATCCGCATAATGAGCGCTATCTCGCCACCAAGCGGGACCGGACCGGGCACCAGCTATGACCGTCCGCGTCGATGCGCGGGCGCTGACCCTCGGCCTTGGCGGCCTCTCCTTCCCCTGCGTCATCGGCAAGGGCGGTTGCCTTCCGGCGGAGGAGAAGCGGGAAGGGGACGGCGCCACGCCGCTCGGCACATGGCCCCTGCGCGCCGCCCTGCTGCGGCCGGATCGTCCTGCGGCGGGCCTGGTGCCCGGCCTGCCATGGCGCTGGATCGGCCCGTGGGACGGCTGGTCGGACGATCCCGCCGATCCCGCCTATAACCGTCCCGTGACCCTGCCCCATGGCCCCGGCCATGAGCGCCTGTGGCGGGAGGATCAGGCCTATGACGTCATCATCGTCCTTGCCCATAATGATGCGCCGCCCGTGCCCGGCCATGGCAGCGCCATCTTCTTCCACCAATGGGTGCCCGGCGCGGATGGCCTGCCCCGCGCCACGGAGGGATGCGTCGCGATAGCGCCGGAGGCGATGCGCACGCTGCTGCCCCTGCTGCGTCCCGGCATGGCGATGGAGATCGTCGCGGGCTGATCCTTTCGTTCCGGCCGCGAATTTTCCTGCCCTTTCCTTAAGGTTCCGCTCCTCCGGCCGTTCTCCGGGCGATCAGGAGTGAAAGCCATGTCCATCGGGTCGGTCGGTTCCAGCAATAATCCCCTCATCAGCGCCCTTCGGCAGGCGGGTCTGTCCTCGGACAAGATCGGCATCGTGCAGGAGGATGTCGAGGAGGTCGTCGCCAACAGCATCCCCGCCGGTTCCGGCGTGGACGGCCTCACCGTCCGTCAGGCGCTCGACGCGCAGATCGCCGAGGATGTGAAATCCGGCGACCTCAGCGAGGAGGACGCCGCGAAGATCGCCAAGGTGCTGGACGAGATGGAGGGCAAGGCGGCCGGCGAGACCGCCGAAACGGCTGGCGGCGGGGAAGCCCAGGGCGCTGGTGGTGGCGGCCCGGCGGGCGGCGGCGGTGGAGGCGGCTCCACGGAGAAGACCGAATTGTCGCGCACCGAAACCGTATCCGGCGGCATCAAGACCACGACCATCACCTATACGGACGGGACGACCGAGACGGAGACCAGCTTCGTCTCGGAACCCGACACAAAGTCCGCCGCCAATGCCGCGAAGGAGGACACGGCCTCCAACGACATCAGGACCGCGCAGGATTATCTGTCGAAGATCGAGCCGGGCACCCTGTTCGATGCCTATGCTTGACCGCCGCGTCCGGCTAGGCCGAGCCTGACCAGATCAAGATGACGCTGGGGCGTCGGCCCTTCCGGACCGTCTCCAGCCCTCAGGCCATCTTGGCCGTCTCCAGCAATGTCTCCGCGTCGCTCGTCATGCTTTCGAGTATGCGCTTTTCCAGCGTCGCCAGCCGCTGCTTGCTCTCCAGCTTCCCGCCCAGCAGGTCGGTGACGTAGAAGGTGTCGATGGCCCGCTCGCCATAGGTGGCGACATGGGCGCTGTGGACCGTCACCTTCGACTGGAACAGCGCGAAGGCGAGGTTGAGGAGCAGGGCGGGCCGGTCGCGCGCCGTCACCTCGATCACGGTGAAGCGGTTGGACGCGCTGTTGTCGATCAGGACATTGGGCGCCACCGTGAACGCCTCCGCGCGGGTGCGGGCCATGGGGCGCTGGTGCAGCTTGGTCATCAGCTTGTGCCGGTCGTTCAGCGCGTCCGAAATCGCCTGCCGGATGCGGTTGAGCTGGTCCGGATGGTCGAACCGTCCGCCCAGCGGCGCCTGCACCAGGAAATTGTCGAGCGCGGTGCCGTCCCTCAGGGTGTGGATGCGCGCGTCCATGATGCTGCCGCCCGCCAGGTGGATGGCGCCCGCGATGCGGTAGAAGAGGCCGGGATGGTCGGCCGCGCAGACGGTGACGAGCGTCGCGTCGCGTTCCGGGTCGGGCTGCGCGCTGATCGACAGCGGCTCGCCCCGCGCGCCGATCAGGTGGCGCGCATTCACCTCCAATATGTCGTCCGGTTCCGCGATCCAGTAGCTTTCGGGGAAGCGCGCGACGAGCGCGTCGAAGGCGGCCTCCTCCATCCGCAGCTTGTCCTGCAAGGCATGCCGCTTCTGCGCGATCCGCTCCTTGCGGCCGCGCTGCTTGAAGCCGGGGCGGACCAGTTCCTCCGTCGCCTCGTACAATTCCGTCAGGAGCTGGCGCTTCCATCCGTTCCACACGCCCGGCCCCACCGCGCGTATGTCGACGATGGTCAGCACGACGAGCAGGCGCAGTCGTTCCAGCGTCTGCACCTCCGCCGCGAAGTCGAGTATGGTCTTGTAGTCGCTGAGGTCGCGCTTGAACGCGGTCGCGCTCATGAGGAGGTGGTAGCGGACCAGCCAGGCCACCGTCTCCGTCTCCGCCGCCGTCATGCCCAGGCGCGGGCACAGCTTCTCCGCCACCTCCGCGCCCAGCACGCTGTGGTCGCCGCCCCGCCCCTTGGCGATGTCATGCAGCAGCACGGCGACATAGAGGACCCGGCGCGACACGATCTTGCCGATCAGGACGGAGGCGAGCGGATGGTCCTGCGCCAGTTCGCCATGCTCGATGCGGGAGAGGAGGCCGATCGCGCGGATGGTATGCTCGTCCACAGTGTAATGATGGTACATGTCGAACTGCATCTGCGCCACGACACGGCCGAATTCGGGCACGAAGCGGCCGAAGACGGTGGATTCGTTCATCCAGCGCAGCACCCGCTCCGGGTCGCGCGGCGATGTGAGTATGTCGAGGAACAGCGCATTGGCGCGCGGGTCGGCGCGCACCTTGCGGTCGATCAGCGCGGCGTCGCGGTTGAGGGCGCGCATCGCATTGGGGTGGAGTTCCAGCCCATGCTTGTCGGCCAGGCTGAAAATCTCGATCAGGCGCGCCGGGTCGGCGTGGAAATAATCGTCCGTGGGGATGGTGATCCGCCCGCGGTCGAGGATGAAGCCGGACAGCTTGCGCGGCCGCCGGAACAGCTGCGGCAGGTAGCGCTTGCCCTTCCTCCCCATCGTCTCGTCCAGATGGGCCAGGAACATGCCGGTCAGGTCGCCCACCTTCTTGGCGTTGAGGAAGTAGAGGCGCATGAAGCGCTCCACCGCCGAACGGCCCGCGCGCGCAGTGAAGTGCATGGCGCGCGCGACTTCCACTTGCAGGTCGAAGGTCAGCCGGTCCTCGGCGCGTCCCGCGATGATGTGCATGTGGCAGCGCACGGCCCACAGGAAATTCTCCGCCTTCTCGAACTGGCGAAGCTCGTTGGCGGTGAGGAGGCCGACATCCACCAGCTCCGCGACGGAGCCGACGCGGTTCACATATTTGCCGATCCAGAACAGGGTGTGCAGGTCGCGCAGCCCGCCCTTGCCTTCCTTGACATTGGGTTCGACCACATAGCGGCTGTCGCCCAGCCGCGCATGGCGCCCGTCCCGTTCCTCCAGCTTCTCCGCGACGAAGGCGCGGGCCGTGTCGGCCACCACGTCCGTCTGGAAACGCTGCATGCACTCGTCGAAGACCTTGCGGTCGCCCCAGATATAGCGTCCTTCGAGGAGGGCGGTGCGGATGGTGAGGTCGCCCTTCGCCATGCGGATCGTCTCGTCGACGGACCGGCTCGAATGGCCCACCTTCAGGCCCAGGTCCCACAGCGTGTAGAGCATGGATTCGATGACCTGCTCGGTCCAGCCCGTGGTCTTGTAGGGGGTTATGAAGGCGATATCGACATCGCTGAACGGCGCCATCTCGCCGCGCCCATATCCGCCCACCGCCAATATGGCGATGCGCTCGGCCGCCGTGGGATTGTTGATCGGATAGAGCCAGCCGGTCGTCACGTCGTAGAGCACGCGCACGATCTGGTCGATCAGGAAGGCCTGCGCCGTCACCGCGTCGCGCCCGCTGGTCGGATGCGCCTCCAGCCGGCGGCGCACTTCCTTGGCGCCTTCCGTCATCGCCTCCTTCAGCGCGGCGATGATGAAAGGGCGCAGCTTGGCGGCATTGCCCTCCAGCCGCGCGGCCTCCTCGTTGAGCCGGTCGGACAGGATGCGACGGTCGATGATGGCGCGCTGGTTGGCGATGGCGTTGGGCATGTGTGCCTATCTAGGGGTTTCACCCCCGCTCGCGCAATGGCACTATTATGCGGGTGGAGCGCTCAAGGCTGGAAGTGTCTTGTCCCCGGGAGTCCGCCCTGTTGAGATGATCCCGGCGCTATGCCATGAATTTGCGGACCATCGCGGGGGACTAATTTGCCACTTCCATATCATCCCCGTCCAGGGACGCTCGTCATCTGCGATTATAGTACGGGATTTCGAGCACCGGAGATGGTGAAGAAGCGACTGGCGATTACTATTTCGCCGAAACTCAAGCGTCGCGACGATCTAGTCACCGTCGTACCTTTATCGGCATCTGAACCGGTGCCGTTGGAAGATTGGCACTATCCCGTCTCAGTGGCTCCGCCCGCCCCATGGGGTGAGGTTCCGAGATGGGCAAAGTGCGATATGCTCGCCACAGTGGGATATGCCCGCCTCAACCTGCCCTATGAAAAGCATCCTGTGACCGGCACCCGGAAATATGTGCAGATCGAACTGGATGGAGAGATCGTCCAGGCGTTACGCCGCGCCGCCGCCAGGGCCATAGGCGTGGGTTGAATTTTTCAGTATTTCAGTCTATATGATGGATGTTCCTGCGCTGCCTTCGGGCATCAGGCTTAAGTCTGGGAGAAATCTCAGCATGGCCCCCGGCGGAGCAAGCTAGGGGTCCGATATAAGCCCCGGCCGGAAACGGTCGGGGCTTTTCATTCCTCCTTGATCAGCCGTCTGATCCGATAAAGCGCATCCAGCGCCTCCCGCGGGGTCAGCGCGTCGGGGTCGAGGGCGGCCACCGCTTCGCGCAGCGGATCGGCGGGCGCGGGTTCGGGCGGCGCGCTGGCGGCGAAGAGGGGCAGGTCGTCCAGCCCCGCCGCGATGCCGCCCGTCCTCGCCTTGCCCGCTTCCAGCTTCGACAGCACCGCCTTGGCCCGCGCCACCACCGGCGGCGGCAGCCCCGCCAGGCGCGCGACGGCAAGGCCGTAGCTGCGGTCTGCCGGGCCGGGGGCGACCTCGTGCAACAGCACCAGATCGCCCTTCCACTCTCGCGCGCGCACATTGTGGAGGGAAAGGGCGGGCAGCGTCTCGGCCAGCCGGGTCAGCTCATGATAATGGGTGGCGAACAGGCAGCGGCATCGATTGCTCTCATGGATCGCCTCCACCACGCCCCATGCGATGGCGAGGCCGTCATAGGTCGACGTGCCGCGCCCCACCTCGTCCAGTATGACGAAGCTGTTCTCCGTCGCCTGTGCCAGGATCGCCGCCGTCTCCACCATCTCCACCATGAAGGTGGATCGGCCCTTCGCCAGATTGTCGGACGCGCCCACGCGGCTGAACAGCCGGTCCACGGGGCTGAGCGCGGCGCGCGCGGCGGGGACATAGCTGCCCGCCTGCGCCAGCAGGACGATGATCGCATTCTGCCGCAGGAAGGTCGACTTGCCGCCCATGTTCGGGCCGGTGACGAGCCACAGCCGGTCGTCCGCCGCGAGGGTGCAGTCATTGGCGACGAAGGGCGTGCCGGACGGGGCGAGCGCCGCCTCCACCACCGGATGGCGCCCGCCCGCTATGTCGAGCGTGCGGCCGGGCACGAAGTCGGGACGGCACCAGCCTCCCTCCACCGCGCGCTCCGCCAGGGCCGCCGCCACGTCCAGCCGGGCGATGGCGGCGGCGGCGGCGGCGATGGCGTCGCGGCGGCCCGTGACGGCCTCCGTCAGTTCCTCCAGATGCGCGGCCTCCGCGGCGAGGGCATGGCCGCCCGCCTGCGCGATCCGCGTCGCTTCCTCATGCAATCGCGGCTCGTTGAAGCGCACCACGCCCGCCAGCGTCTGCCGGTGGGTGAAGCCGCTGTCCGCCGCCATCAGCGCGTCGCCATGCCGGGCGGGCACCTCGATATGATAGCCGAGCACGCCATTATGCTTGATCTTGAGCGCCGCGATGCCGGTGCTGTCGCGATAGCGCGCCTCCAGCGCCGCCACCGCGCGCCGCCCGTCGCTGGCCGTGCGGCGCAGGTCGTCCAGCGCCCCGTCATAGCCCTCCGCGATATAGCCGCCATTGGACGCTTCGGTGGGCGGGGAGGGGACCAGCGCCCGCGTCAGCCGGTCGACCAGTTCCCCATGCCCCTCCAGCGCGGGCAGCAGGCGGGCGAGGAGGGCGGGCGGCCTCTCCACGGAACGCAGCGTCTCGCGCAGCAGCCGCGCCTCATTGAGGCCGTCGCGTATCTGGCCGAGGTCGCGCGGGCTGCCGCGCCCGATGCACAGCCGCCCCAGGGCGCGCCCGATATCCGGCATGGCGCGCAGCGTCGCGCGGAGAGACGCGCGGGCATGGCCATCCTCCACCAGCCAGTTCACGAGGTCGAGCCGCTCCCCGATCGGTCCCGTGCCGATCAACGGCGCGGCGAGGTCTTCCGCCAGCAGGCGCGCGCCCGCCGCCGTCACGGTCCGGTCGACCGTGGCGAGCAGTGATCCCGTCCGCGCGCCGCTCTGCGTCTGGCAGATTTCCAGGCTTTCGCGCGTGGCCGGGTCGATGGCCATATGCGCGTCGGCGGTCGTCCGGACCGGCGGCTGGAGGAAGGGGATGGAGCCGCGCCCCACATGGTCCAGATAGGCGATCAGGCCGCCCAGCGCCGACAGCTCCGCCCGCCCGAACGCGCCGAAGCCGTCCAGCGTGGCGACACCGAAATGCCCCTTCAGCCGCGCCTCCGCCCGGTCGCTCTGGAAATCGGCGGCATCGAAGGCGATGGCGCCCGCGATCCGCTCCGCCGTGACGGGGCGTCCCACGATCTCCGTCGCGTCCAGCCGCGCGACCTCCGCGTCGAGGCCGCCGTCGGTGCAGCCCGTGACGGTCAGCCGTCCGGTCGAGATGTCCACCGCCGCGACCGCCAGCATCCCGCCCGCCTCGCCGATCGCCGCCAATATGTTGGACCGGCGGGAATCGAGCAGGCTTTCCTCGGTCAGCGTGCCCGCCGTCACGAAGCGGACGATGGCGCGGTTGACCAGCGCCTTGGACCCGCGCGCCTTGGCCTCGGCCGGGCTTTCCGTCTGCTCGGCGATGGCGACGCGGTGGCCCGCGCGGATCAGGCGCGCCAGATAGGCCTCGCTGCTGTGGACGGGCACGCCGCACATGGGGATGGGCGTGCCGCCATGCTCCCCGCGCGAGGTGAGCGCGATGTCCAGCGTCTGCGCCGCCGCCTTCGCATCCTCGAAGAACAGCTCGAAGAAATCGCCCATGCGGTAAAAGAGCAGGCAGTCGCCCGCCTCCGCCTTGAGGGCCAGATATTGCGCCATCATCGGCGTCACGGCGGTGGAGGCGGTTTGCGTTGCCATGCCGCTTCCCTAGCGGGGCGGGACGCAAAGGCCAACCGGGGGCGAGGGGCATTCCGGCAAAGGTCATGCCAGCGCAGGCGGGCATTGCCCTCGTCGCGTGCCGCGGCGACCCAAATCCCGGCAAATATGGCTGCCGTCGCCCCGGACTTGATCCGGGGCCCCGCTTCTTCCTTTCGCCGCGCAGGTCCGAAATAAGCGGGAAGCCGGGCTAGGCCCGATGCGGCGCACCCTCAGATATCCGGGCTCCCCACCCCCAATTCTCCAACCGGCGGTCGGAAACTTCAATTTCATCGCCGCGCTTTCGTCATCCGCCCTTGTCCCCTCCGCGTCATTGCCGCTAGGGCATCCTCATCCACGCCCGTCCAGGGCAGTTGGCGGTATCAAGAGGGGCCAAGGCATGACCGACAAACCAAGCGTCCAGTTCTCGGAGCGGGAGGCGCTGTTCTTCCATTCGACCGGGCGTCCGGGCAAGATCGAGATCATCGCGTCCAAGCCCATGGCGACGCAGCGCGACCTCAGCCTCGCCTATTCGCCGGGCGTGGCCGTGCCGGTCCTCGAAATCGCGAAGGACCCGGCCACCGCCTATGACTATACGGCCAAGGGCAATCTCGTCGCCGTCATCTCCAACGGCACGGCCATCCTCGGCCTCGGCAATCTCGGCGCGCTGGCGTCCAAGCCGGTGATGGAGGGCAAGTCCGTCCTCTTCAAGCGCTTCGCCGACGTGGACAGCATCGATATCGAGGTCGCGACCGAGGACCCGGACAAGTTCATCGAGGCGGTCGCCCTGCTGGAGCCGAGCTTCGGCGGCATCAACCTCGAGGATATCAAGGCGCCGGAATGCTTCATCATCGAGCAGACGCTGAAGGAGCGGATGAACATCCCCGTCTTCCATGACGACCAGCACGGCACCGCGATCATCGCGGCGGCGGGCGTCATCAACGCCGCGCTCATCACCGGCCGCGACCTCAAGGACATGCGGGTCGTGGTGAACGGCGCGGGCGCGGCCTCCATCGCCTGTACCGAGCTTATCAAGGCGATCGGCGTGCCGCACGATAATGTCATCATGTGCGACAGCAAGGGCGTGATCTGGCAGGGCCGCACGGAGGGCCTGAACCAGTGGAAGTCGGCCCATGCGGTCAAGACCGACGCCCGCACCCTGACGGAGGCGCTGAAGGGTGCGGACGTGTTCCTCGGCCTGTCGGTCAAGGGCGCGGTGACGCCCGAAATGGTGAAGGACATGGCGCCCAGCCCGATCATCTTCGCCATGGCCAATCCCGATCCGGAGATCACGCCGCCCGACGCCAGGGCCGCGCGCCCCGACGCCATCGTCGCGACGGGCCGGTCGGACTATCCGAACCAGGTCAACAACGTCCTCGGCTTCCCGTTCATCTTCCGCGGCGCGCTCGACGTGCGGGCGACGACGATCAACGAGGCGATGAAGGTCGCCGCCGCCCGCGCCATCGCGGAACTGGCGCGCGAGCAGGTGCCGGAAGAAGTGGCGCTGGCCTATGGCAAGTCGCACAGCTTCGGCCCCGACTATATCATCCCGGCCCCCTTCGACCCGCGCCTGATGGAGGTGGTGTCGCTGGCCGTGGCGCAGGCGGCGATGGATTCGGGCGTCGCGCAGAAGCCCATCGAGGATCTGGACGCCTATCGCCAGACGCTCAAGGCGCGCCTCAACCCCGCCAATTCGGTGCTGGCCCTTGCCTATGAGGGCGCGCGCGCCAATCCCAGGCGCGTGGTCTTCGCCGAGGGCGAGGAGGAAGTGGTGCTGCGCGCCGCCATCCAGTTCCGCGAGGGCGGCTGCGGCGTGCCCGTGCTGGTCGGGCGGCAGGACGTCTATGACCGCCTGCGCGCGCTCGGCGTGCAGGATGCGGAAAGCTATGAGGTGCACAACAGCGTCAACTCGCCGCTGGTGCCCCAGATGGTCGACATCCTCTACGAACGGCTCCAGCGCCGCGGCTATCTGCGCCGCGATTGCGAGCGGATGGTCAACCGCGACCGCAACGTCTTCGGCGCCCTCCTCATCGAGCTGGGCGAGGCGGATGCGATGATCACCGGCACCACCCGCACCTATGCGCAGACCATGCGGGAGGTGCGCCGCGTGATCGGCCATCAGGAGCGCACCGCGTTCGGCGTCCATATCGTCGTCAGCCAGCACAGCACCGTCTTCATCGCCGACACCACGGTCAACGAACGCCCGACCGCGCGCGAGCTGGCCGACATCGCGGTGGGCACGGCGGCGGTGGCGCGGCGCATGGGCTATGAGCCGCGCGTCGCCTTCATGTCCTATTCCACCTTCGGCAATCCGGCGGGCACCTGGCTCGCCAATATCCGCGAGGCGGTTCAGCTGCTCGACGCGCGCGACGGCATCGACTTCGAATATGAGGGGGAGATGCCGCCGGACGTGGCGCTGAACCCCGCCGTGGCGAGGAATTATCCGTTCAGCCGCCTGACCGGCCCCGCCAATGTGCTGGTCATGCCCGGCCTGCAATCGGCCAATCTCTCGGCCAAGCTGCTGCGCGAGCTGAAGGCGGGTTCGGTCATCGGCCCGATGCTGGTCGGCATGGACCGCCCCGTGCAGGTCGCCACCATGTCCTCCAACGCGTCCGAGCTGGTGACGCTGGCGGTTCTCGCGGCGAGCGGCATCACGGCCTGATGACGGACGGCGGGCGGGCGGCGTGAGCGCAGCCCGCCCCGCCCTGGCCTA
>JASGGS010000062.1:0-20115 GCA_047602685.1 Sphingobium sp. | reverse complement strand
GCGCAATGCGGCCATGCCAATCCCCGCCTTGCCGGTCCCGCCTTCGCCCGCGCGGCGCAAAGGCTGGGCGCGGAAATTCATGAGAATTGCAAAGCGGTGAGCGCCTCCAGGGACGGCGTGGATTTCCATGTCGTCGCCGAGGATGGCCGGGTCTTTCGCGCTCCTGCCCTGCTCATCACGGCGGGCGCCTGGGCCAAGGCCTTTGTCGAGGGCTTTGGCGAGACCGTCCCCCTCACCTCGCGCGGACCGAATATGTGCGTCACGGAGCCGCTGCCCTACGCCATCGGCCCGTCCATCGGCGTGGCCACGCCGGAGACCTTCGAGTCCGTCTACTTCCGGCAGGTGGAGCGGGGCAATCTGGTCATTGGCGGCAGCATCCAGAACCAGACCTTTCCCGACCGGTATCGCGTCTATGTGAACCCTGCCAACAGCCTGGGCCAGTGGCAGCAGATGCAGCGCCTGTTCCCCGCCATCGCGCGCGTGAACATCATCCGCACCTGGAGCGGCATCGAAAGCTATCTGCCCGACGACCAACCGGTTCTGGGGCCGAGCGGATCGGTAAGCGGGCTATTCTATGCCTTCGGTTTTTCCGGCGCCGGTTTCCAGCTTGGGCCGGGTGTCGGCGAGACCATGGCGGAACTGATCGCCACCGGCAGCACCGGCATCGATCTGTCCCATTATCGCATCGGCCGGTTCGCGGCGGGCTAAACCCGCTCGACATCCGTGCCGGGCAGCCGTCCACTCCCTCTTCTCGGGCGGCGTGTCGGAATGGCATCGCCACGCCTCCCGATACGGGTCTTTCCCGGACCGAGGCCCTGCCCGGCACGGACGGATCATAGCTGGATGAGGGCGGCCTTGCTCTTGAGATTGGCCATATAGGCCTCCCGGCCGAGATCCTTGCCGATGCCGGATTGCTTGAAGCCGCCGGTGGGCAGCATGAAATCATTGCTGCGGCCATAGCGGTTCACCCAGACCGTGCCCGCCTCCAGCGCCCGCGTCGCGCGCAACGCCCGGTTGAGATCTCCGGTATGGACACCCGCCGCCAGCCCATAGCGGCTATCATTGGCAAGGGCATAGGCCTCCGCCTCCTCCGTAAAGGTCTGGACCGTCAGCACAGGCCCGAAAATCTCGCCCTGCACGGCCTCGCTATCCTGCGCCACGCCGGTCAGCACCGTGGGCAGATAATAGCTGCCCTCCTGCGGCGCAGGTGCGCGGCCGCCGCCGGTCACGGCTTCGCTGCCCGCCGAAATCGCCCGGGAGACGATGCCGTCTATCTGGCCAAGCTGCTTTTCGGAGATGATCGGACCCATGGTGGTGGTGTCCGCCCATGTCGCACCGATGCGATGCGCTTCGAAGGCCTCCACGATGCGGCCGATCACCTCATCCGCCACCGTCTCCTGCACGATCAGGCGCGATCCGGCGACACAGACCTGCCCACTGTTGAGCGTGATCGCCCGCGCGACCGTCGCCGCCGTCTGCGCTAGGTCGTTGGCATCGGCGAAGACGATCTGGGGGCTTTTGCCTCCCAGTTCCAGTGTCACGGGCTTGGGTCCGGTCTCCGCCGCGGCTCGCATGATCGCGATGCCGGTGGCGGTCGATCCGGTGAAGCTGACCTTCGATACCAGCGGATGACGGCAGAGCGGATCGCCGACCGACCGGCCGTCACCCTGCACGATATTGAACACACCCGCCGGCAGGCCCGCCTCTATCGCCAGTTCCGCCACGCGCACTATGCTGAACGGTGTCAGCTCCGATGGCTTCAGCACCACGCTATTTCCTGCCGCGATGGCAGGGGCAATCTTCCATGCGGCCATAACCAGCGGCAGATTCCACGGCGCCACCGCCGCCACCACGCCATAAGGCTCGGTAATGGTCATGCCCAGCTTGTCGGGGGTTGTGGCCACCACCTCTCCGCCCGCCTTGTCCGCAAACTCTGCGAAGAAACGCAGGCATTCGGCGGTATAGGACAGATCCCAAGCCAATATCTCGCCGATGGTCCGAGTGGACCCGACCGCCTCCAGCGGCGCGAGCAAGGCCATATCCGCATCGATGAGGTCTGCCCAGCGACGCATCACCTTCATCCGCGCCCGCGGATCGGTCGCAGCCCAGCCGCTGGTCTTGTACGCCTGCCATGCATTTTCGGCAGCGATGTCGACCTGCGCCGCGCTGGCGCTATCGAGCAGGCCATAGACGCGGCCATCGGACGGGCGGCGTACCTCCAGCGGGGCGCCATCCCCTCGGAGACGCCGACCCGCCACGAAATTATGGATGGCCTGCGTACCGATCTGGTCGGGGTCAAAGCTTTTCATGCCGCGCTCCGTTCGTGAATCCGGCGACCGGAATAGAGGTGGCGGGGCAGCATTTAGCGTTTCAGGGTGACAGGCTCCGCCATAATGTTCTGAAATAGCCGGGAAGGCGGCACCTAATTCCAGAAAGCAGATTCTACTGTCCGGACAAATGGCCGGCCTCGGCAAGGAGGAGGCACCACGCCATTCTGGAGGAATAATGATGGCAACAGGGCTGAAAAGGGTTGTTCAGGTAAGAGCCATGACGCCGGAGGACTTGTCCGCCGCCCATGGCCTCTCCCGTGAACAGCAATGGCCCCATAGGGAACAGGATTGGGTTCGCATGCTGGACCTCGGCCAGGGCGTCGTCGCCGAAAGCGATGGCAGGATTGTCGGCACGACCATGTGGTGGACCTATGGCACGGACTTCGCGACCATCGGCATGGTGATCGTTTCCAATAGCGCGCAGCGCATGGGCATAGGCCGCCAGTTGATGGACGTCGCCCTCGCTCAACTGGGCGACCGCTCCATCCTCCTCAACGCCACGGACGAAGGATTGAACCTCTATCGCAGCCTCGGTTTCGAAGCGGTGGGATCGATATATCAGCATCAGGGCGCGGCCTTTTCCGTGCCCATTGCCGAACTGATCCCCAATGAGCGCGTCGCGCCGATGAAGGCGGGCGAAGTGCCCGACATCGCCCGCCTCGACCATCATGCCACCGGCATGGACCGGACCCCGGTGGTCGATTATCTGTGCGGCTATGCGCAGGGCGTGGTGCTGAACCGCGAGGGCGAACAGGCCGGCTATGCCCTGTTCCGCCGCTTTGGCCGCGGTTACGCCATCGGTCCGACCGTCGCCCCTGACATCGGCGGGGCAAAGGCGTTGATCACTCACTGGCTTGGCTCCAATGCCGGCATGTTCTGCCGCCTCGACGTGCCGGAGGATAGCGGCCTGTCCGCCTGGCTGGACGAACTGGGCCTGCCCTGTGTCGGCCGGGTAACCCGCATGTGCCGGGGAACCCCGCCGCAGCGCGGGACGGACGCGCGCGCCTATTCGCTCATCAACCAGGCTCTCGGCTGACGGAATTCCATCATGATTGCCAATCTGAAAGAGCCCGGCCTGTTCCGGGAAAGCGCCTTCATCGGCGGCGAATGGGTGCGGGCCGGTTCCGCCGCGACCATCGCGGTGGACAATCCCGCAACGGGCACCGTGATTGGCACGGTGCCCGATTGCGACGCGGCCGACACGCAGCAGGCCATTGCCGCCGCCGGGACCGCCTTTGGCCCATGGCGTGAAAGGACGGCCAGCGAGCGCGCCGCCATATTGGAACGCTGGCACGCGCTGGTGCTGGAGAATGCCGCCGATCTTGGCCGCATCATGACTGCGGAGCAGGGCAAGCCGCTGGCCGAGGCGGAGGGCGAGATCCGCTATGCCGCGACCTTCATCAAATGGTTCGCGGAGGAAGGACGCAGGGCATCCGGCCATGACGTGCTGGCGCCCGAAGGCAATCGCCGCATCTTCGTGATGAAGCAGCCCATCGGCGTGTCCGCCGCGATCACGCCCTGGAATTTCCCGGCGGCGATGATCACCCGCAAATGCGCGCCTGCCCTGGTCGCGGGTTGCCCGGTCGTCGTGAAGCCGTCCGATTTCACCCCCTATACCGCGCTCGCCCTCGCCCGGCTGGCGGAACTGGCGGGTTTCCCCAAAGGGACGATCAATATCCTGACCGGCCGTCCGGAAGGGATAGGCGGCGCGCTGACTTCCAGCCCCGTCGTGCGCAAGCTGTCCTTCACCGGCTCCACCCGCGTCGGCAGCCTGCTGCTGCGCCAATGCGCGGACACGGTGAAGCGGACCAGCCTCGAACTGGGCGGCAACGCCCCGCTGATCGTGTTCGAGGACGCCGATATCGACCTTGCCGTCGAAAGCGCGATGATCAGCAAGTTCCGCAATGCGGGCCAGACCTGCGTCTGCGCCAATCGCATCCTCGTGCAGGACGGCGTACATGACGTCTTTGCCGAAAAACTCGCCAAGGCCGTATCCGCCCTGCGTGTCGGCCCCGGCGACCGGGAAGGCTCGACCATCGGCCCCCTGATCAACATCGCCGCGGCCGAAAAGGTCAAGGCGCATGTCGATGACGCGCTGAGCCACGGCGCGACCCTCTTCGCCAGCGCGGACAATGGCATGGCCGAGGCGCGTTTCGTGGCACCTGTCATCCTGACCGGCGCCAGCCAGTCCATGCGCCTCGCCAGCGAGGAGACATTCGGTCCCGTGGCGCCTCTCTTCCGCTTCTCCCACGAGGAGGAGGCGATAGAGATCGCCAATGCGACCGAATATGGCCTCGCCAGCTATTTCTACACCGAGAATATCCACCGCGCCTTCCGCGTCGCGGAACGGCTGGAGGCGGGCATGGTCGCGCTCAACACCGGTTCCGTCGCGATGGAGATGGCGCCCTTCGGCGGCATCAAGATGTCGGGGCTGGGCCGCGAAGGCGGGCGGGCGGGTCTGGAGGAATATCTGGAACCCAAGGCCTTCCACATCGCCGGTCTCAAGCTCTGACAGGATTTCCCATCATGACCGATACCCGCAACTACACCATCTCCGTCATTCCCGGCGACGGCATCGGCAAGGAGGTCATGCCGGAGGGCATTCGCGTCCTCGAAAAGGCTGCCAGCCTCTATGGCTTCACCGTCGACCAGCAATGGCACGACTTCGCCTGCTGCGACTATCATGCGCGGCATGGCGTGATGATGCCGGAGGACTGGAAGGACCGCATCGGCGCGCCCGACGCGATCTTCTT
This sequence comes from Sphingobium sp., assembly GCA_047602685.1. Lineage (GTDB taxonomy): Bacteria > Pseudomonadota > Alphaproteobacteria > Sphingomonadales > Sphingomonadaceae > Sphingobium. The sequence goes on along the minus strand of JASGGS010000062.1, from coordinate 15,032 downwards.
TGGCGCGGTCGGCTGGCCGGACACCGTGCCCGACCATATCTCGCTCTGGGGCTCGCTGCTCCAGTTCCGCCGCGAATATGACCAATATGTCAATCTGCGCCCCGCGCGCCTGATGCCGGGCGTCCCCTCCCCGCTGGCGGGGCGCGGTCCCGGCAGCATCGACATGTGGATCGTGCGCGAGAATACAGAGGGCGAATATAGCGCGGTCGGCGGCCACATGTTCCCCGGCACGGATCGCGAGGTCGTGATCCAGGAAACGGTCATGACCCGTTTCGGCGTGGACCGCGTGCTGCGCTATGCCTTCGACCTGGCGCAAAGCCGGGGCGCGAGGCATCTGACCTCCGCCACCAAATCCAACGGCATCGCCATCACCATGCCCTTCTGGGACCAGCGGGTCGAGGCAATGGCCAAGGCCTATCCGGACGTACGCGTGGACAAATATCATATCGACATATTGACGGCGCAATTCGTGATGAATCCCGACCGTTTCGACGTGGTGGTGGCATCGAACCTGTTCGGCGACATCCTGTCCGACCTCGGCCCCGCCTGCACGGGCACCATCGGCGTGGCGCCATCGGGCAATATCAATCCCGACCGCACCGGCCCCTCGCTGTTCGAGCCGGTACATGGCTCCGCCCCCGATATTGCGGGCAGGAGCATCGCCAATCCCGTGGGCCAGATCTGGTCCGCCGCGATGATGCTCGACCATCTCGGCGAAAAGGACGCCGCCGCCGCCATCATGCGCGCCATCGAGACGGTGCTGGCCGAACCGAAACTGCGCACCGCCGACCTTAAGGGCGAGGGAAATACGGAAAGCTGCGGCAAGGCCGTCGCCGACGCGCTGGCCTGAACCGCCGCCCGGCCGCCTGTCCTGAATCGGCCGGAGAGTCAGCAGCATTTTCTGCCGCCTCCCGGGACAAATAACCCCCTCTGTTCGAACTGGACGGCAAAGTCGGCGCTTTCTGCCCGCCTGCGGGGCCTAGGCTTCAGTCATCAACAATGATGCGAGCCCAGCACTCATGGCCAAGTCAAACCGCTCTCTTCTGGATATGGACCGGGACCACCTCATCCACCCGGTGACATCCTTTCGCGGGCACGAAGCCCGCGGCGCGACTATCCTTGAGAGCGGCAAGGGCATGTGGCTGACCGACATTGACGGCAATCGCGTGCTGGATGCCTTTGCCGGCCTGTGGTGCGTCAATGTCGGCTATGGCCATGAAAGCATCGTGGCAGCCGCCGCCGAACAGATGCGCCGTCTGCCCTATGCCACCGGCTATTTCCATTTCGGCAGCGAACCCGCCATCCGCCTGGCCGAACGCCTTGTCTCCCTCTCGCCGGAGGGATTGGAGCATGTCTTCTTCACATTGGGCGGATCAGACGCGGTGGACAGCGCCATCCGCTATATCGTCCATTACTGGAACGCGCTCGGTCTTCCGGACAAGAAGCAGTTCATCGCGCTGGAACGCGGCTATCACGGGTCCAGCACGACCGGATCGGGCTTGACCGCGCTCGCCAATTTCCACCGCAATTTCGACGTGCCGCTGAAATGGCAGCATCATATCCCGTCGCCCTATGCCTATCGCAGCGAGGCGGCAGATGATGCGGCCCTGATCGCGGCGTCGGTGGCGCAGCTGAAGGCCAAGGTCGCCGAACTGGGCGTCGACAATGTAGCAGCCTTCTTCTGCGAGCCGATTCAGGGGTCGGGCGGCGTGATCGTGCCGCCGGTCGGCTGGCTGAAGGCGATGCGCGATACCTGCGCGGAACTGGACATATTGTTCGTGGCCGACGAGGTGATCACGGGCTTCGGCCGCACCGGCCCCTTGTTCGCCTGCGAGACGGAGAGCGTCAGCCCGGACCTCATGACCCTCGCCAAGGGCCTGACCGCCGGATATGCGCCCATGGGCGCGCTGCTGATGTCGGACAAGGTATATCAGGGCATTGCCGACGGCGCCTCGCCCGACCTCGCCATCGGCCATGGCTTGACCTATTCCGGTCACCCGGTCAGCGCGGCCGTCGGCCTGGAGGTGCTGCGGCTCTATGGCGAGGGCGGCATCCTCGCCAACGGGCAGAGCGTCGGGCAGCGTTTCGCCGCCGGTCTCGCCGCCATCGCGAACCATCCGCTGGTCGGCGACACACGCGGGCGCGGCATGCTGGGCGCGATCGAACTTGTGTCCAACAGGGACAGCAAGGCGGGCTTCGACCCTGACCTCAAACTGGCCGACCGCCTTTTCCGCCGCGGTTATGAGCAGGGCGTGATCTTCCGGGCCTTTGCCGACAATATCATCGGGCTTGCGCCGGCCCTCTGTTGCTCGAATGATGAGATGGATATGATATTTGAACGCATCGATCGCACATTGGACAGCCTCCTTGAAGAGCCGGATATCCGGCAAGCGGTGAGCTAAGAAAGAGAGGGGGGAGAAACGCGGTATGACGCTGGGCCTCAAGCTCGATCGGATCGATCTCAAGATATTGGCGCAGCTCCAGCGGTCGGGGCGGATGACCAATGTGGAACTGGCCGACGCAGTGGGCCTGTCCCCCAGTCCCTGTCTGACGCGGGTCAAGCGGCTCGAAAAGGCCGGGTTCATCGCGGGCTACAGCGCACAGATCGACCTCAACAAGCTGGGCGAGATGCTGACCGTCTTCACGGAGGTCACGCTTACCGAACATCGATCCGGCGACTTCTCCCGCTTCGAGGCCAAGATCAGGAAGATGGACGAGATCGTCGAATGCCACCTCGTCAGCGGAGGCTATGATTATCTGCTGAAATTCGTGACCCGCGGCGTCAGCCATTATCAGTCCATCATCGAGGGCATGCTGGAAGGCGATTACGGCATCGAGAAATATTTCAGCTATGTCGTGATCAAATCGCCCTTCATCAAACATCATTATCCGATACAGAAGCTGTTCGGCGAACAGCGCTGAGGGGCTGCCCATGACCACCGACATCGACGATCTCGTCTCCTCGCTCATCGCGTTCCGGCACGATATCCACGCCCATCCCGAACTGGGATTCGAGGAGAGACGGACGGCAGCGATCATCGCCGAACGGCTGCGCGCCATCGGGTTGGAGGTGCATGAAGGGATCGGCACCACGGGGGTCGTGGGCGTCCTGCGCAACGGACATTCGGGCCGCAGCATCGGCCTGCGCGCCGACATGGATGCGCTTTCGATCCAGGAACAGACCAACCTGCCCTATGCGAGCCGCACCGACGGTGTGTTCCATGGCTGCGGTCATGACGGGCATCTCGCCATGCTGCTCGGCGCCGCGCAGCATCTGGCGCGCACGCGCAATTTCGACGGCACGGTTCACTTCTTCTTCCAGCCCGCCGAGGAAGGGCTGGGCGGCGCGCGCGCCATGGTGCGGGACGGGTTGTTCGACCGGTTCCCCTGCGATCGTGTCTTTGCGCTTCACAACTGGCCGGACCTGCCCGCCGGGACCATTGCCACGCGCCCCGGCCCGATCATGGGCGCGGCCGACAAGTTCGAGATCGTGCTGACCGGCAAGGGCGGGCATGCCGCCATCCCGCACAACACGCCCGACGCGATACTGGCCGCGAGCGCGCTGGTGGGACAGCTCAACACCATCGTCGCGCGCAGCATTCCGGCCATGGCCTCCGCCGTGCTGTCAGTGACGCAGATCCATGGCGGCAACGCCCATAATGTCATACCCGCCAGCGTCAGCGTGGTCGGCACGGTGCGCACCTTCGACCCCGCCGTTCAGGACGCGATCGAGACGCGGCTCAGGGAGATCGCAAAGGGTGTCGCCCTGTCCTTCGGCGTGGCGGCGGAGGTCGAATATGACCGCTATTACCCCGCCACCATCAATGACGCGGACGCCGCGCGCGAGGCGCTTGAGGTCGCTGCCACGGTCGGCACGGCACATCTGGCCCCCGAACCCGCCTTTACCTCGGAAGATTTCGCCTTCATGCTTCAGGCGTGCAAGGGCGCGTATCTCTGGCTGGGCCAGGGACGCGGGCCGGGATCGCCGCCGCTGCACAATCCCGGCTACGACTTCAACGACGACGTGCTGGCCACCGGCGTGCGGTTGCACGTCGCGCTGGCGGAAACGCTGCTGCCCGCCTGAGCCATGTGGTATCTGGCCCTCAAAGCTGCGCTGTCCGGCATGCTCATCTCCATCATTTCGGAAGTCGCCAAGCGCTATCCGGGCTGGGGAGCCCTTGTCGCCGCACTCCCGCTCCTGTCGGTTTTCGGCATGATCTGGCTGTGGCGGGACAAGCCCGACGCGGCGAACATGGCCTCCCATGCGGAGGCGACATTCTGGTTCGTCCTGCCATCCCTGCCGATGTTCCTGCTCATCCCCTTCCTGCTGCGGCATGGCTTCGGCTTTTGGACGGCCCTCATCACCGGATGCGCGCTGACCCTCATCCTGTTTGCGGCGATGACATGGATCGGCCCGAAATTCGGCCTGCGCCTTTAGGCATTGGCAAGCGGCCGTTCAGAACCAGAGGCGCAAACCCGCCACGAAGCGCAGCGCGCCCGGCTTTTCGCCCTCATCACGGGCATAGCGGGCTGTCCGTCCCATTTTCTGTTCCCAGTTCAGGCCGATATAGGGCGCGAATTCCCGCGTCAGTTCATAGCGAAGGCGCAGACCCGCCTCGACCGAGGTAAAACCCGATCCCATTTCCAGTTCCGGCACGTCCTGCGCGGACAGGTTCATCTCCACGCGCGGTTGCAGGACCAGGCTCTGCGTGATGCGCTGGTCATAGCTGGCCTCCGCCCGCGCCTTCACCTCCCCCTTGTTGGAGAGGAAAATCTCGCCCTCCACCTCGAACCAATAGGGGGCCAGCCCCTCAATCGCCAGCACCGCATGGGTGCGCCGGGGGCGCGGCTGCAAATCCTGCCGGACGCCCGCGCGCAGGTTGAACCACGGGTCGAGCGCGTGGAACCAGACCGCCTGCAATTCGATCTTCTCCGCCTTGCCGCCGAACGCGCCCTCGCCCTTGGACTTGACGGCGAAGCGGTCGATATCGCCGCCCGTCCAGCCTTCCACTTCCCAGGCATAGCTTTCCGCGCCGGGACCGGGCAGCCATTCCAGCCGGTCGATCATCAGCTTGCTGTTGGGCATGCCTCCCGCCTCGTAACGCAGCGCCTTGCGCGCCCGCGCCATCTCCGCCGGGTCATAATAGGCATCGGCCGCATGATCCGTCGGCGCATCGGGCGCGGGGATGGCGGCGGGAGCGGGGGCAGGCGTATCGGCCGACGCGCCGCCTTCCCCGGCCGCAGGCATAATGTGTCCGGCATGCCCGCCATGGCCCGAATGATCCTGCGCCCGCGCGGCCGTGGCGGCCAGCGCCAGCAGCGGCAAGGCGATGATGAGCGCCTTGTTCATGCCGCGTCCTCCGCCTTGCGCACCGTCACGACGCGGAACATCCCCGCATGCATGTGCAGCAGCATGTGACAGTGGAAGGCCCAGTCGCCGAGCGCGTCGGCGGTCAGATCAAAGCGCGCCTTGCCCCCCGGCAGGACATTGACCGTATGCTTGCGCGGCTGCCTCTCCTCAGCGCCATTGACCAGCTCGAAGAAATGGCCGTGCAGGTGGATGGGATGCGGCATCATCGTGTCGTTGACCAGCGTGACCCGCACCCGCTCATTATGGCGAAAGGCCAGAGGCTCCGGATTCTCCGACAGCTTCACGCCGTCAAAGGACCACATATACCGTTCCATATTGGCGGTCAGGTGGATGTCCAGCTCGCGTTCCGGCGCACGCCGGTCCGTGCCGGGGACCAGCGCCCGGAGGTCGGCATAGGTCAGCACCCGGTGATCGGCATTTTCCAGCCCCGTGGGCCTGTCGCCGAGACGGTCCGCGGGGGCCGCCGAAAGGGTCGCGACGCCCGGCCCCAGGCGCATGCCGGGCGGAGCGAGCGACTTGTCGCGCATCTTCATCGACCCGTGCGACCCGCCATGGGCAGTCGCATCGGCGGGCGCGCTGAGGTCCAGCGTGCCGCTCGCCATATCCATGCCCGCCATGTCCATGCCCATATCCTTCATGGCCAGCAGCGGACGTTGGCGGAGGGGCGCGATCGGGGCGGCCATGCCCATTTGCGGGGCCAGCGTGGCGCGGCACAGGCCGGAACGGTCGATGGCCTCCGCTATGATGGCGACGGCCTCCGCCTCGTCCGGCCGGACGATCACGTCATAGGTTTCCGCTATGCCGATCTGCAACTCGTCCGTCTCGACCGGCTCCACATCCTGCCCGTCGGCCTGCACCACCGTCATGGGCATGCCCGGCAGGCGGACATTGAAATTGGTCATGGCCGATGCGTTGATGAAGCGCAGGCGCACGCGCTCGCCCGGCACGAACAGCCCGGTCCAGTTGCCCGCGCTGTCATGCCCGTTGATGAGATAGTTATAGGTCGAACCGGTCACGTCGGAAATATCGGTGGGGTCCATCCGCATCTTGCCCCATTCCATCCGCTCCGCCAAGGACTGGTCCTTGCCCGCCAGCAGGCTCCACAGGGTCTGCTTCTGCCGGTTGTAATAACCGCCCATCTGCTTGAGGCGGCGCATCAGCATGTGGGGATGCACACTGCTCCAATCGGACAGCAGGATCACATGCTCCCGGTCATAGGGAGCAGGCTCCTCGCCTGCCGGATCGATGATGATCGGTCCGAACAGGCCCATCGCCTCCTGCATGTTGCTGTGGCTGTGATACCAGTAGGTGCCCGCCTGCCGGATCGGGAAGTCATAGTCGAAGACACGACCCGGCCTGATGCCCGGAAAGCTGATCCCCGGCACGCCATCATATTGGAAAGGCACGATCAGCCCATGCCAGTGGATCGACGTATCCTCGCCCAGCCCGTTGGCGACGGACAGGCGGACCTTCTGCCCCTCCTTCAAACGGATCAGCGGTCCCGGCATGGTGCCGTTGGCCGTCACCGCATGGGCCGGACGCCCGCCGATATTGAGGGCGCTATGGCCGATATCGATGCGGATCCGCTCGCCCGACAGGACGCCTGCCGCTCCCGTGGCCCCCGCACCCATGGTCCCGGCCTGCGCCCAACCGGGAAACAGGCCGCCCAGCGTGGACAGCATGCCCAGGCGAGTAGCCCCGCGCAGGACGGATCGTCTGGTGCAGGCGGCTGAGAGCATGGAGAGATTTCCCTGTCAGAATAGGATCGAAGCGCCCCTGCCTTTGCCGGGCTATCAAGGACAGATACGCGCCGCTCCGATCAATCCCTCAACATTTCCGTCAATTTGATGCGCGCGCGATACAAACGCGTCTCCACCGCCTTCTCGCTGAGGTCCAGAAGAGCCGCGACATCGGTCTGGCTCATCCCCTCGACGGCGCGCAGCAGCAGGACGGAGCGCAAATTCTCGGGCAGGGCATCCATCGCCCGGCGCGCGCGCGCCAGCTCCTGCCGCCCCGCCGCCTCCGCCTCCGGCCCCGGCGCGACATCCGCGACATGCACGCCCTCTTCCATCGGCTTCGCGCGGGAGAAGAAGTTGCGCACCGTGCGCCGCCGCCGCCAGTCCCGGCATTTGTTGAGCGCGATCCGCATGATCCAGAAGCGAAAGGGGCGCCCGGGATCATAGCGATGCAGATAGGCAAAGGCCGCGATGAAGCTTTCCTGCGTGATGTCGAGCGCGGCGTCGGCATCGTCCACCTGCGCGCGGACAAGCCGGTAGACCGGCTCGCGATGCCGTTCCATCAGAGCGCGATAGGCAGGCTGGCGGCCCGAGAGGGCCAGCGCGGCAAGCGCCCCGTCGCCGGCCTCCCCATCGCCTGCCCTGATCCCGTCATTGCCCACCGCTGCGCCCTGCTATCGGGCGGGGGCGGTCAGCGCGTCCACCATCGCCTGATCGAAACGGCGCGCCTGATCGGGGTTCAGCACGGCGCGCATCGCGAACAGATGCTGCAACGTTTCCTTCTGCAACATCCCCATCGCGTGATGCGACCGGTCGACCGCTTCGGCTACTTTGGGGCCATAGCCTTTTTCCGCCTGTATGGCCGCGGCGAGACGGTGATTATCGTCCTGCATCTCCTGCTCGTACAGCGCCTGCTGCGCGGCGAAGCGCTTTTCCAGCGCCTCGATCTTCGCGCTCTGGTCCGGATCGAGCTTCAGCTCGTGGTGGATCAGCGTGTGGAAACGATTTTCTATAGGCGGCTCCGGCGTGAAGACCGTGCGGCCGACCCAAACGCCCGCTATCGCCGCCACGAAGGCAAAGAGGATGATGAGGACGGGATAGCGCGCCATGGCGTCAGCGCGTGCCCAATAGCAGGCTCGACGGAGCGCTGGAGGGCACGGCGTTCAGCGACAAGGCCCGCTCTGCCCGTGCGCCCTGCGGCACGGCGGCGCCGGTGACGAGACCGATGCCCAGGGCCATGACGCCAGTCAGCACCAGACCGCGCCGCGCGACGCGCCTTTCCCGATGAGCCGCGACACCAGCCAGCACCGCGCCCTCCATGTCCGCCAGCCGCGGATCGGTGGGCAGCCCCCGCAGACCCTCCAACAATTCGTCAACATCACGCATCATCCACACCTCCGACACCGACTATACGCAGCCCGCGCAAAAATCACTCATCACAATGAGGGGAAGGGGATCGCCCTGCGTATAGCCCCTATCCGCAACGCGAAATCGCAAAGGATCATCCCATGCGCCATCTGCCCTCGCCCCCTATTGCCCGGCTTGCCGCCTCTGCCCTCGCCGCCCTCGCCCTCATGGGCAGCAGTGCGGCCTTCGCCCATGCCAGGCTGGTCAGTTCGGCCCCGGCCGCCAATACCCAGGCATCGAATGTGCGCGCCCTCTCCCTCACCTTCTCCGAAGGACTGGTGGAGAAGCTGTCGGGCGTGGAGATCGTGATGACCGGCATGCCGGGCATGACCAATCACGCGCCCATGAAGGTATCGGGGTTCAAGACCGCGCTTGGCGCCGACGGCAAGACCCTGACCGTCACCCTGCCCCGCGCCCTGCCCGCCGGCAGCTATGACCTGAAATGGCATGCGGTGACCGCCGACACCCACCGGATCGAAGGCAGCTACAGCTTCTCGGTCAAGTAAGCGTCATGGGCATGCTCGCGACCCTGCTCCGGTTCGGGACCTATGCCGATCTGTCGCTGGTCGCGGGCATGCCCCTCTTTCTGTGGTTGTCCCTCGGCGCTGCCCGCGGCCAGGTGGTTTTCGCCCGGCTGCGCATCCCCTTTGCCCTGTTGCTGATCATCGGCGCCTTGCTGGCGCTGGTCGGCCTGCTCGCCGCCACCGCCGCCATGGCGGATACGCCGCTCCTGCCGGTGGACTGGGAAATGGTCGAGCTGATCCTCTCCGCCACGGCATCCGGCAAGGCGATGCTGATCCGCGCGGCGCTCCTCCTCCTCATCCTGCCCTTCGCGCTGAAGGCTTCGCTGCGTCCCACCGCATCGATCGCCATGGCCGCCGCCGTGACGCTGGCGTGGAGCGGCCATGCCGCCGCAAGCGAAGGAGTGGTCGGCTGGTTCCACCTCCTCTCCGATATCGTCCATATCGCCGCCGCCGCCCTGTGGATCGGCGGCATGGCCTGCCTTCTCGTCGCGCTGCGCCGGGCACGGGGCAACGCCGCCCTGCCCATGCTGCGCGCCTTCGCATCGATCGGCAGCCTGATCGTCTCCGCCCTCGTCGCGACCGGCCTCTATAACGGGCTGATGATCCTCGGACCCGATGCCCTGTCCTCCATGCCCGGCACGACCTACGGGCGGTTATTGGTAGCGAAGCTTGTTATCTTTTCAGCCATGCTGCTGCTCGCCGCGAATAACCGTTTCCGCCTGACACCGGCCTATGAGCGGAACGATGCTGCCGCCCGGTCCTTGCTGGTCCGCGCGATACGGGTCGAGATCGGCCTTGCTTTCATCATCCTGTTTCTCGTCGGCTGGCTGGGCATGATCGATCCCAGCGCCGCCGCCTGAACCGAGCGATCATATCGCCGCGCCCGCCCATAACGGCGCGGGCCGCCCCCAAAGTCCCCGGCATTCGACCGCATCTGCCGAAACGCGGCGATACACTTCAGGAAGCGACTGAAGCTCGGAGGTTCGCATGCTCGTCGGAGTCCCCAAGGAAATCAAGGTTCATGAATATCGCGTCGGCCTGACGCCCGGTTCCGTTCGCGAGATGGTCGCGGCGGGGCACCAGGTCCTCGTCGAGCGCGGCGCGGGCGCCGGCATCGGCATGGATGACGACTCCTATATCCGCGCGGGCGCGACCGTCGCCGGAACGGCGGCCGAGGTCTTTGCCAGGGCCGACATGATCGTGAAGGTCAAGGAACCGCAGCCGTCCGAGTGGAGCATGCTGCGCCCCGACCAGATCCTGTTCACCTATCTGCACCTCGCCCCGGACCCGGAGCAGGCGCGCGGCCTCATGCGGTCGGGCTGTTCGGCCATTGCCTATGAAACCATTGTCGACACGCGCGGCAGCCTGCCCCTGCTCGCCCCGATGAGCGAAGTGGCCGGCCGCCTGTCCATCGAGGCTGCGGGCGCTGCGCTGCGCCGCCATGCGGGCGGTTCCGGCATATTGCTGGGCGGCGTGCCGGGCGTATCGCCCTCGCGCATCGTCGTCATCGGCGGCGGCGTGGTCGGCACCCATGCGGCCCGCATCGCGGTCGGCATGGGCGCGCAAGTCACGATCATCGACGCCTCCCTTCCCCGTCTGCGCCAGTTGGACGAGCTGTTCGAGGGCCGGGTCCGCACACGCCTGTCGACCCTGGAAGCCATCGAGCAGGAAATCAGCGAGGCGGATGCGGTCATCGGCGCCGTGCTGATCCCCGGCGAGTCCGCGCCCAAGCTCATCAAGCGCCCGATGCTGTCGCTGATGAAGCGCAACGCGGTGCTGGTCGATGTCGCCATCGACCAGGGCGGATGCTTCGAAACCTCACGCCCGACCACGCATGACGAGCCGACCTATGTTGTCGACGGCATCATCCATTATTGCGTGGCCAACATGCCCGGCGCCGTGCCGCGGACGTCGAGCTACGCGCTCAACAATGCGACCCTGCCCTATGCGCTGGCGCTCGCCAATCGCGGTCTGGCCGCACTGGACGAGGATGCGGGTTTCCACGCCGGCCTCAACATCCATCGCGGCGAGATCGTCAACGCATCGGTCGCGCACAGCCTGGCCGGCAGCCTGGAACCGGCGGCGGTTCATTAGGCCGCCCGGCGGCAGATTCCGTGATGGTTGAAAATACGCATGAATCTGCCGCCGCCTTATGCAGTCCGACATAAAACGCCGGACCCCGCCCATAGTCTCTTCATGACAGGAATATAGAAATTCCCGGCCATTGGATTGGAGTAGACGAATGCGATTGAAGTTTTCGCCCCTCGCCCTTGCCCTCGCCACGACAACGGCCGTGCCGCTCATTTCCGCCGATGCCCACGGCATCTGGTTCGCATCGCGCGCCAAGCAGCTTGCCATCATCTACGGCATCGGGGCGGATGACCTCGAAACGGTGAAGCGCCTGCCCATGATCGAGAATGTCAGCGCCTATGACGCCGACTATCAGCCGATCAAGGCGACGACGCGCGTTTCCGGTCCAGTTGTTTTCGTCGATACGGATGCCCAGCCGACCATCGTGACGGCGGTCATGCCCTATGGCGTCTGGTCGCGCGTCGGTGACGGCGAGTTCGAGAAGAAGACACTGGAGGAAATGCCGAACGCCACGGTTTCCACCAAGAATGTCAAATATGCGACAACGATCCAAGGCCCGCTGAACAAGCCCATCCCGGCTCTGCCGACCCAGACCCTTCAGATCATCCCTGTCGGCCCGATCCCGGCCATGCTCGGCAGCCCGCTCAAATATCAGGTTCTCTACAATGGCAAGCCGATCGCGGGCGCGCGCATGATCAACGACATGGTGAACGATCCCGATGCCGTGGAGCAGAAGACGGGCGCGGACGGCACGCTGACCATGCCGGTCCGCAATCAGGGGCTGAACATCATCCGCGCCGTCTATGACGGCCCCACCGATCAGCCGACCCAATATAGGCAGATCGAGCATACCGCCACGCTGTCCTTCACCCTCGCGCACAAGCCCGAATGACCGGAACCTTCCTGGAGTTTGAGATGATGAAGAAGACCCTTGCTCTCCTGCTGGCCGTTTCCGCAATGGGCGGCCTTCCCGCCAGCGCCTTCGCCCATGGCATCACCAGGCCGCAGCATGGCGGCGTCGTGCAGATGAACGGCGAGACCCTGTTCGAGCTGGTCGCCGCCCCGGCGGGCGTATCGCTCTATGTGCTCGATGAGGACGAACCGGTGAACGCGGCGGGGATGACGGCCAAGCTGATCGTCACCGCAGGCGGCAAGAAAACCGAAGTGGCCATGGCTCCCGCCAAGGGCAATCAGTTCTTCGTCAAGGGGCTGAAGCTCGCAAAGGGCGCCAATGTCGGCGTGCAGATCGTCGATAAGGCGACACAGGCGCGATATGGCGCGACCTTCATCATCAAATAATCCCCCAGCGACCCGTTGGCCCGACAGCCGGCGGGTCAACTGCTTTCAGGGACCATCATGCGTCTTATCCGATCCTGCGCCCGCGCCGCCCCGACCGCCCTCCTGCTGGCTCTCGCCATGACCGCCTTTGCCGGGGACGCCCTTGCCCACGGCGTGGCGGAAGGCGACAAGGCCTTCATCCAGGCCAATCCGGGGGTGAACATCATCCCCTATATCTATCTCGGCGCCAAGCATATGGTGACGGGCTACGACCATCTCCTCTTCCTGTTCGGCGTCATCTTCTTCCTCTATCGGCTGAAGGATGTCTGGACCTATGTGACGCTTTTCGCGATCGGGCACAGCGCGACGCTGCTGGCGGGCGTGATGTTCAACCTGCACGCCAATCCCTTCATCATCGATGCCATTATCGGTCTCTCGGTGGTGTATAAGGCGCTCGACAATCTCGGCGCCTTCCCGACCGTTCTGGGTTTCCAGCCCAATCAGAAGGCGGCCGTGCTGATCTTCGGCTTCTTCCACGGCTTCGGCCTCGCCACGAAGCTGCAGGACCTCATCTCTTCGCGCGACGGCCTGCTTGCCAATCTCGTCAGCTTCAACCTGGGCGTGGAGACGGGGCAGGTAATCGCGCTGAGCATCATCCTCATCCTCATGACGCTCTGGCGGCGCAGCCCCAGCTTCAACCACAGCGTCATCGTCGCCAATGCGCTCCTCATGTGCGCTGGCATGGTCCTCACCGGCTATCAGATGGCCGGCTATTTCTCGGAGAAGGCGCTATGACCGCAGCCAATACCGCCGATCTGCCCTATCAGGCGTCGCCCGGCGCCTTGGCGCGCGCCACCATCGGCGCCGCCCTCGCCGCCGCCGCCATCCTGACTCTTGTCGTCCTGCCCGCCGAATGGGGCATCGATCCCACAGGCGTCGGCAAGGCGCTGGGCCTCACCCGCATGGCGGGCGGAGCGGAAGCGGACGAAGCGGACTCGCCCGAGGTCGCCGCACCCACTGCAACCGATGCAGCCGCCGTTCCGCCCCAGACCAAGATCAATATCGAGGCCAGAGGGACCTGGCGTACCGACGAGAAGACCCTGACCCTGGCGCCCCATAGCGGCATTGAGGTCAAGGCTCATATGGTCAAGGGCGATCATCTGATCTTCCGCTGGACCTCCACCACCCCCATTCGCATGGACATGCATGGCGAGCCGAAGGGCGGCAAGGATGGCGAATTCACCTCCTATTGGAAGCAGAAGGACCTGACCGAAGCGCAAGGCTCCTTCACCGCCCCCTTTGAGGGCACCCATGGCTGGTATTGGCGCAATGGCGGCGAAACACCGGTCACGGTCACGCTCAAGACCAGAGGCTTCTACAAGGATCTGTTCGAACCGCCGGTCGAGTAATCGCTCCCCGACTGTCGAATCTCCTCCCTGACAAGGCGCAACCGATGACCCTATCCGAACAAACCCGTTCCGCCATTATGGACCGCCGCCGTCCCCCATCCTTTGTCGACCTGCGCGCCTTTGCCGCCGAAATAGCGGAGGAATTACAGGCGCTGGCGCGGTGCAATGGCAGCGACGCCTATCTCGCCAACCGCATCGCGCTCCTCTCCTCCGGGACCGAAAGCCCGGTCGGCGCGTTGCATCTTCCCGAAGGCGGCGGGTGCGTCGAGGCCATGCCCCGAGACGAGTTCATCATCCTATTGACGGGTCGCCTGTGGCTCGCGGCCGGACGGCAGGAACATTTTCTCGGCCCGAACGATGCGGTGGTCGTCCCGCAGGGCGCGCGTTTCGCATGGCGCGCGGAAGCCGGCACGACCGCCATCACCCTCAGCTATCCGGAGAGCAGGGCGGGCGGCCGGACCATCACGCCGATCCGCAAGGATCCCCCCCTTGCCCCCTCCGGCAAGCCGGCCGAGGATGTGCTGCTCGGCCCGGCGCCGGATTGCCGCAATTTCAACGATTATCGGGTGGACGACGGCAAGTTCGTATGCGGCACTTGGGATTCCACGCCCTATCGCCGCAAGGGATTCCTCTATAGCCATTATGAGATCATGCTGATCAGCGAAGGCTCCGTCACTTTCAGCGACGAGCATGATCGGGTCGGCACCTTCAAAGCGGGTGACCTGATACTGGCCGAGGCCGGTTCATACTGCGCCTGGGACAGCCCGGACCATGTGACCAAGGTCTTCGCGATATATCGCATTTGATGACCGGGCAGCAAAACCGCGGCCGTCGCCCTTCCATGACCGGCCTTTCGCAAGGCAATGATGAGGCAATCCTCGATTCCGAAGAGCCGAGATTCCGCAGCTGGAGCCTGATCCAAAGTCGAGACCATGATCGCTTCAGGCTGGTTCACCCTGAAACGATCATGATTTCTCATCCGCCGTGAAATGCACCTGATTGGCCTTGATGACGGCCTGCGTCCGGCTGAACACGCCCAGCTTTTGGAGGATGGCGGAGACATGCGCCTTCACCGTCGTCATCGACACGCCCAGATCGTGGACGATCTGCTTGTTGAGGCGGCCATTGACCAGATGGCCCAGCACCAGCCGCTGATGCGGGGGCAGGCTTTCGATGCGGCGGAGTATGTCGCTCGCCTCGTCGGAAGCGCCGCGCG
>JASGGS010000061.1:0-20403 GCA_047602685.1 Sphingobium sp. | reverse complement strand
GCTGGGACAGGCCATCGCGCCCCGCGTCACGGCCATGGCCGATGTGTCGGACGGGCTGCTCATCGACGCCGCGCGCATGGCGGCGGCGAGCGGCTGCGCCATCAGGATCGACCTCGACGCCGTGCCCCTGTCCGGGGGACTGCGGGCGATGCGCGGCGACGGGCTGGACACGCGCCTCTCGGCGGCTTCGGCAGGCGACGATTATGAGCTGATCTTCACCGCCCCGCCGGGCGCCGTGGCGGACGAAGACACGGCCGTCATCGGCAGGGTGGAGGCGGGAGAGGGGCTTCACCTCTTCTTCCGGGGCGAGCCGGTGCCGCTGCCCGCCACGCTCGGCTATGAACATGGTTCGGGGGAACAGGGTTAAAAGGCCGCTAAATCTCTCCGGTTCGGGTGCGATAAGAAACGGTGCGGTATCCGGCATGCTGACAAAGGAGCATGCCGTCATGTCCATCACACCGCCCGGCCTGGTTTCCGGCCCCGCCCTCCTGCCGCAGCCCTCGCTGATCCAGCCCGTCGCCCCGACCCAGCCGGTCGACACGTCTTCCCAGTCGAAGGCGGACAGCGGCACGTCCCGGCAACAGGATGGCGCATCGGCCTTCCTCTCGCGGCAGCCGCGCGGGAGCGGCGTCCTCACCTATGGACGGCCCGCCGCGGCGGAGGCGCCCACGGCGCAGGGCTTCGTCAGCGCGACGGCGAGCAGCGGCACGGCGAGCGCCGATGTCGCGGCGGTGAATGGGCCCACACCGGCCGCGCCTGTCGAAACGGTCCGCAACGCGCCCTATGCCGCCGCGAATGCCGCCTATGCCATGGTCGCCGATGTGCCGGCGGGCATGCCGCCCTCCATCCTCACCCCGCTGCGCGACGCCTGAGCGCCCTTCCGGCGGGCGGAGTGGCATTCACCCCGCAAATAGACGCCGCGATCATCGTCACTTGACGGCGGGCACCGCGCCTATAGTCTCCCTTCTCGCGCGATGCGTATCCCATGGCGGCGCGCGAAACAGAAATGGGGGAGATGGACTGTCATGACTTTGGTGTTGATCGCCATAGGATGCGGCGTGCTTGCCGTTCTCTATGGTCTGCTGACCAGCCGCCAGGTGTTGAGCGCGTCGGCCGGTAATGAAAAGATGCAGGAAATCGCGGGTGCCATACAGGAAGGCGCCAAGGCGTATCTCGGCCGGCAATATCTGACGATCGCGATCGTCGGTGTTGCCGTCGCGGTCATCCTGTTCCTGACGCTCGGCCTCTTGTCGACCGTCTCCTTCCTGATCGGCGCGATCCTGTCCGGCGTGGCGGGCTATGTCGGCATGAACATCTCCGTGCGGGCCAATGTCCGCACGGCGGAGGCGGCGCGGACCTCCCTCCAGGGCGGGCTGACCCTGGCCTTCCGGTCCGGCGCGATCACCGGCCTGCTCGTGGCGGGCCTCGGCCTCCTCTCCATCTCCGGCCTCTTCTGGTATCTCACCGGACCGGCGGGACTGGAGCCGCATGACAGGCGCATCGTCGGCGCGCTGACCGCGCTGGCCTTCGGCGCCTCCCTCATCTCGATCTTCGCGCGCCTCGGCGGCGGCATCTTCACCAAGGCGGCGGACGTCGGCGCCGATCTCGTCGGCAAGGTCGAGGCGGGCATACCGGAGGACGATCCGCGCAACCCCGCCGTGATCGCGGACAATGTGGGCGACAATGTGGGCGACTGCGCGGGCATGGCGGCCGACCTGTTCGAAACCTATGTCGTGACGCTCGGCCTCACCATGGTCTCCATCGCGCTGCTGGTGCCCGGCTCCAATGAGGAGCTGACGGCGCTGATGTCGCTGCCGCTCGTCGTCGGCGGCATCTGCATCATCACCTCGATCATCGGCACCTATTTCGTGCGCCTCGGTTCGTCGAACAACATCATGGGCGCGCTCTACAAGGGCTTCTGGGCGACGGCGCTGCTGTCGGTCGCGGGCATTTACTATGTGACGTGGCAGACCTTCGGCGACATGCACCGGGTGATCGGCGCCGATCTCGACGGGACGGGCGGCTATACCGGCCTCAGCCTGTTCTGGTGCATGCTGATCGGGCTGGCGGTGACGGGACTGCTCGTCTGGATCACCGAATATTATACCGGCACCAATTTCCGCCCGGTGAAATCCATCGCGAAGGCGAGCGTCACCGGCCATGGCACCAATGTCATCCAGGGGCTGGCCATCAGCCTCGAATCGACGGCGCTGCCGACGCTGGTCATCGTCGTCGCGGTGATCGCGACCTACCAGATCGCGGGCATCATCGGCGTCGCCTTCGCGGCGACCTCGCTCCTAGCCCTCGCGGGCATGGTCGTGGCGCTCGACGCCTATGGTCCGGTGACGGACAATGCGGGCGGCATCGCGGAGATGGCGGGGCTGGAAGACGATGTGCGCACCCGCACCGACGCGCTGGACGCGGTGGGCAACACGACCAAGGCGGTGACCAAGGGCTATGCCATCGGCTCGGCCGCCCTCGCCGCGCTGGTGCTGTTCGGGGCCTATACGACGGACCTGCGCGAATATTTCCCGGAACTGGAGGTCGATTTCTCGCTCAACAATCCCTTCGTCATCGTCGGGCTGCTGCTTGGCGCCCTGCTCCCCTATCTCTTCGGCGCGTTCGGCATGACCGCCGTGGGCCGTGCGGCGGGATCGGTGGTGGAGGATGTGCGCGAGCAGTTCCGCACCAATGCCGGGATCATGGAGGGTACGTCCAAGCCCGACTATGCCCGCACCGTCGACATCGTGACCAAGGCCGCGATCAAGGAGATGATCCTGCCGTCGCTGCTGCCCGTCCTCTCGCCCATCGCCGTCTATTTCATCGTGACGGCGGTGGCGGGCCAGGCGCAGGGTTTCGCGGCGCTGGGATCGATGCTGCTGGGCGTCATCGTCTCCGGCCTGTTCGTCGCCATCTCCATGACCTCGGGCGGCGGCGCGTGGGACAATGCCAAGAAATATATCGAGGACGGCCATCATGGCGGCAAGGGATCGGAGGCGCACAAGGCGGCCGTGACCGGCGACACGGTGGGCGATCCCTATAAGGATACGGCCGGACCCGCGGTCAATCCGATGATCAAGATCACGAACATCGTGGCGCTGCTTCTGCTCGCCGCGCTGGCGCATGGCGGGGCCTGAAGGTCCGACCATCGCCCGATGAAGACCCGACAGGCAGGGAAGGGGTCCGTCCGGTGGCGACATCGGGCGGATTTTCGTTCCTCTCCCGCCCGCATCGCCCTATAGGCGCCCCATGCCGCCGTTCGCGTCGCTCTCCCGCCGCCTCGCCGCGCTCGATGCGCGCAGCCGCAGGCGTGTGCTCAGCACCCGCGACGGCATCGATTTCGCATCCAACGATTATCTGGGCCTAGCCCGCGATCCCGCCATAGCCGCCGCCATAGCCGATGCCGCCTCGCGCGGCGTGCCCGCCGGCTCCGGCGGTTCGCGGCTGCTGCGCGGCAACGCGCCGGAGCATGAGGCGCTGGAGGAGAAGGCGGCCCGTTTCTTCGGCGCGGAGGCGGCCCTGTTCTTCGGCAGCGGCTTTTCCGCCAATGCCGCGCTTCTCGCCACCCTGCCGCAGCCGGGCGACCTGATCGTCGCGGACGACCTCATCCATGCCAGCGTGCACGAAGGGATACGCCTCACCCGCGCGGACCACCGGCTCGCCCGCCATAATGATCCGGCGGCGGTGGAGGAGGCGATCATCGGCTGGCGGGCGCGGGGCGGCAAGGGCACGCCCTGGATCGCGGTCGAAAGCGTCTATTCCATGGATGGCGATATCGCGCCGCTTGCCGACCTCCTCGCCATCGCCGACCGGCACGACGGGGTGCTGATCGTGGACGAGGCGCATGGCACCGGCGTCTTCGGGCGGGGCGGCCGGGGCCTTGCCGCGCCGTTCGAAGGGCGGGAGAATGTCATCGCGCTCCACACTTGCGGCAAGGCGATGGGCGTGGAGGGCGCGCTCGTCACCGGACCCGCCGTCGTGAAGGACTATCTCGTCAACAAAGCGCGCGGCTTCATCTTCTCCACCTCGCCCTCGCCGCTCATGGCCGTGGCGGCGTCGACGGCGCTCGACCGGATCGAGGCGGCGGACGATCTGCGCGGCGATCTCGACGCGCTGCGGGGCCATGCGGGCCGGGTGCTGTGCGCGCCGCTGGGACTGCCGGAGCCTGTCAGCCCAATCCTGCCCGTCATCCTCGGCACGGACAAGCGCGCCATGGCGGTGGCGGCGGCCCTGCAACAGGGGGGCTTCGACATTCGCGGTATCCGCCCGCCCACCGTTCCGGCGGGCACGGCGCGGCTGCGCATCACGCTGACCCTGAACGCGGCACCGGCGGATATCGACGCGCTCGCCCCGCTGCTGTTCGCGGCGATGGAGGCGCATATATGAGCGGCGTCCTGATCGTGACGGGCACCGATACCGGCATCGGCAAGACGGTGGTGGCCGCGGGCCTGGCGGCGGCGCTCGGCGCCTTCTACTGGAAGCCGGTACAGGCCGGGACGGCGGAAGGGACCGACAGCCTCGACGTCGCGGACCTCGCCGGACTGCCTGCCGATCGCATCCTGCCGGAGGGCTATCGCCTCGCCCTGGCCGCCTCGCCCCATCTGGCGGCGGAGGCCGAGGGGCTGGTGCTGGAGCCGGGGCGCCTCGCCCTGCCGGATACACGCCCGCTGGTGGTGGAGGGGGCGGGGGGCGTGATGGTGCCGGTGCGCCGCGACCCGCCCCTCTTCATGGCGGATCTGTTCGCGCTATGGAGGGCGCCCGTGCTGCTGGTCGCGCGCTCCGGACTGGGGACGATCAACCATAGCCTCACCAGCCTCCTCGCCCTCCGGCAGAAGGGCGTGCGGGTCGCCGGTCTCCTCATGGTCGGCGATGCGCATCCCGATAATGAGGCGCTGGTGCCCCGTCTCGGCGGCGTTCCCTGTTTCGGGCGGCTGCCGCATCTCGATCCGCTCGACCGGTCGAGCCTCGGTGCGGCCATGGCGGATCATATCGACATCGCCGCTGTCCGGGCCGCCATGCGGGATGCGATGGCATGACCGGCTCGCCCGTCTGGCACCCCTTCACCCAGCATGGCCTGAAGGAGGCGATACCCCGGATCGTCTCGGCCTCCGGCGCGCATCTCCATACCGCCGACGGCCGCACGCTGATCGACGGCATTTCGAGCTGGTGGGTCATCACCCATGGCCATTGCGAACCGCGCATCGCCGCCGCCATCGCGGCGCAGGCGGGCAGGCTCGACCAGCTCATCTTCGCGGGCTACACGCATGATCCCGCCGAGACGCTGGCGCGCAGCCTGGTGCGCCTGACGCCGCCGGGACTGTCCCATGTCTTCTATTCCGACAGCGGGTCCACCGCCGTGGAGGTCGGCCTCAAGATGGCGCTCGGCCATTGGCACAACAGGGGCGAGGCGCGCCACCGCATCGTCGTGATGGAGCATAGCTATCATGGCGACACCATCGGCGCGATGTCGGTGGGGGAAAGGGGCGCCTTCAACCGCGCCTATGCGCCCCTGCTGTTCGACGTCGCCCGCATCCCCTATCCAGTGGCCGGGCGGGAGCAGGCCACGCTCGATGCGCTGGAGCGGCTTTGCGCGGACCGGGAGGACAGGCCCGCCGCCTTCATCGTGGAGCCGCTGGTGCTGGGATCGGGCGGCATGCTGTTCTACGGCCCGGATGTGCTGCGGGAGATGGCGGCGATCTGCGCGCGCCACGATGTCCTGTTCATCGCGGACGAGGTGATGACGGGCTGGGGCCGCACCGGCACGCTGTTCGCCTGCGACCGGGCGGGAATCGCGCCGGACATCTTCTGCCTGGCCAAGGGGATGACGGGCGGCATGGTCCCGCTGGCGGCGACGCTGGCGAGCGAGGCGATCTTCGCCTCCCATTACAGCGCGGACCGGGCGGACATGTTCTTCCATTCGTCCAGCTTCACCGCCAATCCCATCGCCTGCGCGGCCGCCAATGCGAATATCGCGATATGGGACAGCGAGGACGTGCTGGCGCGGGTCGCGGCGGTGGGCGCTGCCTTCGACGCCGGGCTGGCCTCTCTCTCCGCCGATCCGCGTTTCGCCAGGCCCCGCCGGCTGGGCGCCATTGCCGCGATCGATCTCGTCGTCGGGGATGCGGGCTATCTGTCCCATGTCGCGCCGCGGCTGCGCGAATATTTTCTGGCGCGCGGCCTGTTGCTCCGGCCGCTTGGCAACACCATTTATGTCATGCCGCCTTATTGCCTCGATCAGGGGGAGGCGGCCGCAATCTTCACGGCGATCGGCGAGGCTGCCGACGCTGCCGTGTGACAACCGGCTCCGTCGCGTCCTGTTTTCGCTTCTGCTTCCCTTGTCGCGCATTTGGCGCTATGCGCCGCGCAACTATAATCTGTCGGAAATATATGGCTAAAGAAGAACTCCTTGAAATGCGCGGACAGGTGGTTGAGCTTTTGCCCAACGCCATGTTCCGCGTCCGGCTTGAGAACGACCATGAAATATTGGGCCATACGGCGGGCAAGATGCGCAAGAACCGCATCCGTGTCCTCGTCGGGGACGAGGTGCTGGTCGAACTGACCCCCTATGACCTGACCAAGGGCCGCATCACCTATCGCTACATGCCGGGACGCGGCGGGCCGGGACCGGCCTGAGCGCCGGGTCGTCCAGATAGATGTCCCCTCTATCGAGGCCGCGCCTCATTCTCGCATCGGCCTCGCCCCGGCGCCGCGATCTCCTCGCGCAGATCGGCGTGACGCCGGATGCGGTCGATCCCGCCGATATTGACGAAAGCCCTCTCAAGGGCGAGCTTCCGGCCGCCTATGCCGCGCGCATCGCCGCGGAAAAGGGGGCTGTCGTTGCCGCGCGCCATCCGGGCGCGGCGATATTGTCGGGCGATACGGTCGTGGCGGCGGGCCGCCGCATCCTCCCCAAGGCGGAGGATGAGAAGACGGCGCGGCAATGCCTCCGTCTCCTGTCCGGCCGCCGTCACCGCGTCCTGAGCGCCGTGACGCTGATCGACGCGCAGGGGCTGGCGCGTCATCGCCTCTCGACCAGCATCGTGCTGTTCAAGCAGTTGCACGCCACGGAGATCGACGCCTATGCCGCCAGCGGCGAATGGCGGGGCAAGGCGGGCGGCTATGCCATGCAGGGGCAGGCGGCGGCGCTGATCGCCTGGATGTCCGGCAGTCCGTCGGGCGTCATCGGCCTGCCGCTCCACGAGACGCGGACGCTGCTCCTCGCGGCGGGGGTGATTGCATGAGCGACATGCCCGTCCAGACCCATTGGCTGTACGAGGAGGGCGTGGGCGAGGTCCGTGCCGCGCTCGTCTCGCATGGGCGCATCCTCGAAGGGGCGATAGAACGTAGCGAAGGCGGCGCGCGGGCGGGCGCGATCCTGCCCGGACGCCTTGCCGAGACGATCATTCCCCGCAAGCGCGGCATCGCCCGGCTGGACAGCGGCGAGGAAGTGCTGATCGAGCCGATACCGCCCAGGGTGGCGGAAGGCTCCGCTATCCTGGTCGAGATATTCCGGGAAGCCATTGCCGAATCCGGCCTGGAGGGCATCCGGCCCAAGCGCGCCGTGGGCCGCGTCGCGCAGCCCGGCTCGCGCGCCCGGCCCGCGCCGACCCTGGCGGAGCGGATCGAGGCGAGCGGCCATCCCGTCCATCTCTGCCGCGCGCATGAGGAGGACTGGCTGGAGCAATGTGGCTGGAGCGACCTGCTCGACGAGGCGATGAGCGGCGAGGTGGTGCGGGAGGACGCATCGCTGCGCATATTCCCCACGCCGGCCATGATCCTGATCGACATTGACGGCATCGCGCCGCCCGCGCAGCTTGGTCCCAAGGGGGCGAAACTGTCCGCGCAGGCGATACGCCGCATGGGGCTGGCAGGCTCCATCGGCATCGACCTGCCCACCATGAACAACAAGGACGAACGCCAGATCGCCGCCGCCCAGATCGACAAATATCTGCCCCAGCCCTTCGAGCGGACGGCGGTGAACGGCTTCGGCTTCGTTCAGATCATCCGTCGGCGCGAACGTGCCTCGTTGATGGAGATATTGCGGGGCGATCCGCTTCTGGCCGCAGCCCTCGCCGCCCTGCGCGTGGCGGAGCGGCATGGCGGCGGGAGCGGGCCTGTGGCATTGACCGTCTCGCCGGACGTGGCGCGGCTGATCGGGCGGGCGCCCGACTGGGCGCGGCAAGTGGAGCGGCGGCGCGGCGGCGCGTTGACGGTCGTCGGCGATGCGGGGCTGGACAAGGAGCGTTTCCATGCCGGTTAAGGATCGATGCCCGCTCTGCCGCAAGCCCGCGGCCCCCGAATTCTCGCCCTTTTGCAGCCGTGGATGCCGCGACCGGGATCTTCTCGCCTGGCTGGGCGAGGAGTATCGGACGCCCGGCCCGCCCGCGGAGGAAGTGGACGGCGGACGCGGCGTCCGTCCCCTGTCGGAGGACGAGGAATGAGCAACGCCCCGCGATGACGAATAAATCGGTTTTGGGGCTGGACAGACGCTTTGCCCCGCGCCTATAGGCAGCGCTCCGCAAGCGGGGGCGCCGCAAAGCCGCCCTCTTGCAGGACCCGTGCCCGGGTAGCTCAGTTGGTAGAGCATACGACTGAAAATCGTAGTGTCGGTGGTTCGATCCCGCCCCCGGGCACCATTTCCCACATCGCGGATGATGGTCCTGATTAGGGCATGTGCGTGGCGGACCCGTGCGATCAGGCTGCTACAGGCCCTCGCATCGCATCATATGCAGACGGCGCTCATCGCGCGCTTGAACGGCTCGGCCGCCTCGATCCAGTTCACGGCTATGGCCTCGGCGCCCGTCCTTATGCCTTCGACGATGACATTGCCGTGCAGCAGATGGCCGACATCCTTGAGCTTGCCGATTTCCCACAGGGCGCCGTTGCGCGCCTGGACGAAGAGGCCCATCGCACCGGCGAGCAGGACGCCTTCCAGGCGGAAATATGAACCGATATTCATGTTGAAGGCGCTATAGGCCCATGGCCCCCGGCGCCATGACGGGCGGAACGGGCCGTGCGGTTTTTCGGACGGACGGAGCCTTTCCATCCTCCGCGTTCAGGACAAGCCGTCGAGATCGGCATAATGGACGCGCGCGACATCCGGATGCGAACGCAGGCGGCTCTTGAGCTGGTTCAGGCCGACCTCCCGGAATATCGGGTTCAACGGATCGACGGAAACGCCCCGCTCGGCCCGCTTCAGGCCCTCGGGCAAGGGGATGACCGGGATCGTCGCATCGGGCCGCGAACCCAGGAAGAAGGCGACGGAGAAGCGCTCCGTGCCCGCCGGCGGCGCCACCACGTCATGAATGGCGGCCCGGACGAAGCCATTGGTCGCCAGTTCCAGCAATTCGCCCGCATTGATGACGAAGCTGCCCGCCACCGGCCGCGCGTCGATCCATCCGCCGTCGCCGCCCCGCACCCGCAGGCCCGGCACCTTGTCCTGGAGGAGGATGGTGACGAACCCCCCGTCGCGGTGCGCGCCGACGCCCTGATCCGTCTCCGCCACGTCGCGGCCCGGATAGCGGATGATCTTGAGGAGCTGCGAGGGATTGGGTTCGAATATCTCCGCAAAGACGGTCTCGACCTGGCCGAGAGCGGCGGCGATGGCCCGCAACAGGGTCATGCCGACCCGCGTCGCCTCCGCCTGATAGGCGAGCAGCAGGGGGCGCAGTTCGGGCAGCGCTTCCGGCCATTGGTTGGGGCCTTGCAGCCGCCGCCAGACGGGCGTTTCGGGGCCGATCGCGGCAGGCGCGCTTTCCGTGTTGATGTCCAGCTGTTCGCGCCAGTCCGGCTCGCCTCGCGTGCGTTCCTGCCCGGCGCGGTTATAGCCCCGGAAATGGGGGGATCGCACCATCTCGATCTTCAGCTTCTCCTCGACCGGCAGGGCGAAGAAGCGCCGCGCCGTCGCCAGAACCTGTGCCGTCAGCGCCGGATCGACATCATGGCCGGTCAGGTAGAAGAAGCCATGATCGTGCAGCACGCCGCGCAATTCGGCGAGAAAGGCCGCGCGCTCCTCCGGCGCCGCATGAAAGCGGGAGAGCGTGACGGTCGGCAGCGTGGCGGCATTGGCGGCCATTAGGTCAAGTCCCCGGCATCAGGTTGAAAAGCCAATGCCATCCGTCCGCCGGTCCGGCCTGCCTCCCTTGTCGCGCGGGCGGCCCCATGGCGCAACCGCTTATTCATGCTGCCCCCTGGCGGCATGCGCCCCGTCCCCGTGCCTCAACAGATGGCGCGGTCGATCAGCGCGTCGTCCACCGGCACCTGTCCGTCGAGCATCAGCATGGCAAGCCCGTGGACCAGCGCCCAGGCCTGCACGGCCCGGATATCCGGTTCTCCGCCCTTCCGGGCCGCGGCGGCGGCCGCATTGGCGTGGAGCAGGCTGTCCGCCTCCGCCACGAAGCTGTCCTTCGCCTTTTCGGCCGCCAGGGCGGGGGAAGCGAAGATCAGGCGGAACAGGGCGGGATTGGCCAGGGCGAAGCGGACATAGGCCCGGCCCGTCGCGGCAAAACCCGCCTCGCCGCCCCCCGCTTCCTCTCCCGCGATGCGCTGCGCCGCGCCCAGCCGGGCCAGCCCCTCCAGCGCCAGCGCGGTCATCAGCGCCTCCTTGTCCGGGAAATGGCGATAGACCGACGTGGCGCTGACCCCCACGGCGCGCGCCACTTCGCGCAGCGAGAGCGAATCGGCATCCCGGTCCGCCAGCAACCGCAATCCCTCGGCGACCAGGGCCGCGCGCAGATCCCCGTGATGATAGGGCTTCTTCCCTATGTTGACACTGTTATCATTTACCGTCATGGTAACGGTGTAAACATGGGAGACGATCATGGGAATCGAAAATATCATTCGGGATTCCGTGGCGCGCGGTGTGGAGGCGCTGGGCGCCTTCAACCGCAGGCGCCTGCCGCCGCCGGACCATGGCAGTCCCTTCCTCACCGGCATCCACACGCCGATGACCGACGAGCATCTGCTGACGGACCTGGCGGTGACGGGCACGATCCCGGCCGGTCTCGACGGCCGCTATCTGCGCATCGGTCCCAATCCGGTCGCGCCGGACCCGGCATCCTATCACTGGTTCATCGGCGACGGCATGGTCCATGCGCTCGCCCTGCAAGGCGGCCGCGCCCTCTGGTATCGCAACCGGTGGATACGGTCCGATGCGGTGGCCCGGGCGCGCGGCGTGGCGCCCGCGCCGGGGCCGCGCCATGCCTTCGACACGGTGAACACCAATATTGTCGGCATGGGCGGGCGCAGCTTCGCCCTCGTGGAGGCGGGCAGCTATCCCGTCGAACTGGGGGAGACGCTGGACGAGCAGCGCTACAATCCGTTCGACGGGACGTTGAAGGGGTCCTTCACCGCGCATCCGCATCTCGATCCCCGCACCGGCGAGCATCACGCCATTTGTTATGAGGGGCGCGATCCCGGCACGATCCGGCATGTCGTCATCGACGCGACGGGCCATGTGGTGCGGGAGGAGCCGGTGGCCGTGAAGCATGGGCCGATGATCCATGACTGTGCGATCACCGACCGTTTCGTCATCATCCTCGACCTCCCCGTCACCTTTTCGATGGGCGCGCTGGTCGCGGGCCACGGCTTCCCCTATCGCTGGAACCCGAAGCATGCGGCGCGCATCGGCCTCATGCCCCGCGCGGGGACGCAGGCGGACATCATCTGGTGCCGGGTCGATCCGGCCTATGCCTTCCATGTCGCGAACGCCTATGATGCGCCCGACGGGCGCGTCGTGATCGACCTGTGCGTCTATGACGACATGTTCGCGGACGGGGCGCAGGGTCCGGATGCCCGTTCGCGCGGGCTGGAACGCTGGACCGTCGATCCTGTCGGCCGGACGGTCGATATCCGCGTCATCGACGCCGCGCCGCAGGAATTTCCGCGTCCCGACGAACGCTTCTTCGGCCGGCCCTGCCGCTTCGTCTGGACCATGGCGCTCCCCACCGATCCGGACGCCCGCTTTGTCGGCGCGACCGCCCTCTATGCCCATGACCTGGCGGCGGGCACGCGGCAGGTCCATGATTTCGGTCCCGGCCGCCATCCCGGCGAGTTCGTCTTCGTGGCCGAGGGGCAGGACAGCGCGGAGGGCGAGGGGTGGCTGATCGGCCTGGTGGTGGACATGAATGAGGAAGCGACGGATCTCGTCATCATCGACGCGCGCCGCTTCGAGGAGCCGCCCGTCGCCAGCATCCGCATCCCGCATCGCGTGCCGCCGGGCTTCCACGGCAACTGGATCGGGCGCCAGACCCTGGATCAGGCTCCAGGTCTTCCGGGATAGGGTCCGGGCGCCGTCAGAAGCGGCGGCCGGGCCTCTGCCTGTCGGGCGCGGTCCGTCCGGCGCTGCCGTCGTCCGCGCGGATGGCGGGCGTCGCCGGATAGCCCGTGCCGGGCGCATAGCCCCAGCCCTGCGGCGCGGGTGCCTGCCCCTTGGGCAGGGGCGTGCCGCCATTGCCCGCCAGCGCCGTATCGTCGTCGGCCGCGACGGAAGGGGACGGAGACGCGTTCCCGGCGGCCATGTCCGCCATTTCGAGGACGGGGAGGGCAATGGCGGCGGGCGGCTTGGGCGGCGCTTCCTCCTCCCGCTCCGGCCGGGCCGGTGTCGCGGGTGCGGGAACGGCCGCGAGCTTTCGCGGCGCCTGCCGGACGGGCGCCTCTTCGGCCAAGCGGGCCTCCGGAGCCTGCGCCGCCGGAACATGGGCGGCGACGGTCGCGGGGGCGGATGCGGGAGCAGGCGCGGGATCGCGCGCGACGGGCGCCGCTTCCTGCCGCACGGTTTCGGGCAGTACGGCCAGCGCCGCGAGCGATGCGGCCAGCGCCGTCGCCAGCCCGCCGCCCGCCCAGGCGAAACGGCGGCGGCGGTCGGGGGCGGCGCCGATGGCGACGATCTTTTCCGGTTCGCGATGCACCGGCGTCCCGGCGGAATCCGGCGCGACCTGCGGCAGGCGCGTGACGTCGCGCACGATGCGCGCGGCCAGACCCTCCGGCATAGGCGGCGCGGGCACGCGATCCAGCAGGCGGTCCAATGCCGCGTCGGCCTGCCCGGCCGGGGGAGGCGTCCTCCCGGTCATGCGGGCAACTCCAGGTCGCGGCAGCAGATGTCGCGCGCCTGCAACATCTCGCGCAACTGGCGGCGCGCCCTGAACAGCAGCGATTCCATGGCTTTTATGTTGAGATCCAGAATGTCGGCCGCAAGGGCGTTGGTGAAGCCCTCATAATAGCACAGCACCAGCGCGGCGCGATATCGTTCCGGCAGGTCGGCCAGCGCCCCCGCCAGCGCGCGCTGCGTCTGGTCGAGGTGGAGCATATGGTCGGGCAGCGGCGCCTCGTCCGCGCGGTCCGGCACGGCGGGCGTGACCAGCATCGGCGCGCGCCGCTTGCGGTCGAAGCACAGGTTCATCGTCACCCGGTGCAGCCAGCCGACCAGCCCGGCGCCGCAGGGCTTCCAGCGCGGCGCATTCTGCCACAGCCGGGCAAAGCATTCCTGCACCACATCTTCCGCCTCATGGGTGTCGCCCAGCATGCGCTGCGCCACGCGGTAAAGGGCGGAACCATGGCGCGCCACCAGTTCGGAAAAGGCCGCGACCCCGCCCTGTCCCACCTCGGCCATCAGGCGGCTGTCGTCCAGCGCGGGCCAATGCGCGGGCGCCTCGTCCGCCGCGCGGGCGGGCACGGTCGCGGACGGCTGTTCCGCCCGGTGCCTATGGAAATTCATGCAACTGTCCCTCGCGCACGAAGGCTGCTCCGTCGTCGGACCCGCTCTTCGCCCATGTCTGCGGTCGCGAACCTGAACATGGAATGACTGGCGCGGCCGATGCATTTTTTCGGCGCCCCTCGCGAAGGGTTTGGCGCGCGCCCCCGTTAAGCGCTTCGGAGCCAAGGCATGCCGTTCGGGACAAGCGAGATGCCGCGGCTCCGACTCACCAGAGCCGCGGGGTCGCACCCCGTGGGTCGCAAAAAAGGCCCCCGCTCTACCCCCTGTTGGGCGGGGGCCAAACACTACAGCCAGGATGATCTTGCCGGATGGACCGCCTTTCCCTTACGACCTGCCTCACGCCCGTCGCCCTGATCCTGTCGGCCGCGCCCCTCGCCGCGCAGACCAGCGTCGGCGGCGCGCGCACCGCCGGGCTTTCCACGTCCAGCGCGGGTGACGTGACGGTGGCGAGCGGCGGATCGATCACCCTCGCCAGCGGCACGGCGATCGCGGTGGATTCGAACAATTCGGCCACCGTCGCCTCCGGCGGCACGCTCAGCCTCGGCAGCGCGAACGGCGCCAGCGGCATCGTGCAGACGGCGGGCACGACCGGGACCATATCCAATGCCGGGACCATCTCGATACTGGAGAATTTCTCCGCCGACTATGGCAGCTCGACCGGCATTGTGAGCGGCCCCATCGCCAGCGCGTCCGGCCGCTACGGCATTCACGTCCTGTCCGGCGCGACGACCGGCGGGTCGATCTCCAACAGCGGCGTCATTCAGGTGGAGGGGTTGAACAGCGGCGGCATCGTCGTCGACTCGCCCTATTCCGGCAGCATCACCAACACCGGCACGATCAGCGTGCTGGGCGACTATAGCAAGGGCATCAGCACCCAGTCGGTGACCGGCGACGTCACCGTGCAGGGCACGGTCGCGGTGGTGGGCGAGGGCGCGCAGGCCGTCGTGATCAACGGCGATGTGGGCGGCACCTTCACCATCCAGGGCGCGCTGTCGCAGTCGCGCACCTACACCAATGACGACGGCACGACCGTCAGCCTGTCGCGCAGCGACCTCAAGAGCGGCAAGGCGACCGTGGAGGTGGCGGGCAATGTCGCGGGCGGCATCATCGTCGCCTCCACCACGTCCGCCACGGGCAGCATCATCGCCTATGGCAACAGCCCCGCCTTGCTGATCGGCGGGACGAGCGACATCACCATCGGGACGGTGACGGGCAATGACGGCACCTATTCGCTGGCGGTGGACGGCACCGTGTCCTCCAGCGCCTATTACAGCTCCACCGACGCGTTCGGCATCGTCATCGGCGGGCAGGGCGGGGCGGTGAGCCTGCCGGGCGGCATCGGCGTGACGGGAACGGTCAGCGCGACGACGCTCGATTCCGGCGCGACGGCGATCCTCATCAATTCCGGCTCCACCGTCCCCTATCTCTACAATAGCGGCACCATCTCCACCTCGATCACACAGCCGGGCATGGGCGCCGCCTATGCCATTCGCGACCTGTCGGGGACGCTGACCCAGATCGACAATACCGGCTATATCAAGGTCACGGGGTCGAGCGAGGATACGATCAACGCCATCGACCTGTCGGCCAATACGACCGGCGTCACGATCAACCAGTATCTGAACAGCACCGACGCCGCCGCGCAGGCGACGGAGCAGGCGGCTTCCGGCTACAACCCCGCCACTGCCACCGTCTATGCCTCCATCACGGGCAATATCGTGACGGGTTCGGGGGACGACCTGCTCGATATCCAGACGGGCGGCGTCTATGGCGACAGCTATCTGAACGGCGGCGACGATGTAGTGAAGCTGTCGGGCGACGCCGATTATGTGGGCGACATCCATTTCGGCACCGGCACCGCGACCATGGCGATGTCGGGCAGCGCGACCTTCACCGGCGATCTCGACGTGGCCGACCAGATCGCCAGCCTGACCATCGCGGACAGCGCGAAATATTCGGGCACCGTGACCGGCGGATCGCAATTGTCGGTCGACGTGACAGGCGGCACCTTCGGCGCCAGCAAGGCGACGACCGTGGCATTCGACAGCCTCACCGTGGGATCGGCCGGCACGCTCAACGTCTATGTGGATTCCGGCGCCGCTTCCCTCTTCCAGCTCAACAGCGCGACCTTCGCCAGCGGATCGAAGATCAGCGCGACGCTCGCCTCGCTGGACGGGGTGGAGGGGCGCTACACCATCCTGACGGCAGACACGCTCAGCGGCACAGCCAGTTTCGACAGCACCACGGCGGTCCTGCCCGTCCTGTTCAAGGGCGACATCACCGTCAACACGAACAGCATCGACCTCCAGATCACGCGGAAGACGGCGGCGGAACTCGGCCTCAGCCGCACGCAGGGGCAAGCCTATGAGGCGATCATCGCCGCGGGCATCAACACCACGAAACTGGGGGACAGCCTCCTCCAGGCCGCCGATCTCGGCACGCTCAAGAGCCAGTTCCAGCAATTGCTGCCGGCTCATTCGGGCGGGGTGTTCGACATCGTGACGCGCGGATCGCGCCTTGCCTCCCGGCACATCACCGACGCCGATTCCCTGTTCGGCATCAGCGATGTGGGCGGCTGGCTCGAACCCTTCTATTTCAAGGGCAGCCGCGATGAGGACGGGGCGGTGGGCTTCAGGACGACCGGCTGGGGCGTCTCCACCGGCCTCGAACGCAATACCGGTGTCGGCTATGTGGGCGTATCGCTCGCCTATATCGACGGCAGCGTGAAGACGGGCGACTATCAGAAGGTAAAGGCGCAGGACTGGGAACTGGGCGTCTTCTGGCGCAAGGCGGCCGGTCCCTTCTACAGCTATGCGCGCCTCGGCGCCGGACTGCTGACGGCCGCCGCGACGCGGACCTTCTCCGGCACGGCGGACGACACCGACTTCACCTACACCGCCTATGGCAACTGGAAGGGGCTGGCGCTCACCGGGTCGGCGGGTGCCTCCTACACGTTCGCGCTGAAGGGCAATCTGACGCTCAAGCCGATGGTCGTGGTTGACTATTACCGCCTTCACGAACGCGGCTATTCGGAGACCGGATCGGCCGCGATCGACCTGACCGTGGAGGGCCGGACGAGCGATTCGCTGACCGCCGCGCCGACGCTCACCGTCGGCTGGAGCATGGGGCAGGTGACGCCCGACTATCGCCCGCTCACCTTCGAGATCGAGGGCGGGCCGCGCGCCCAGCTCGCCGGACAGCTCGGCACCACTACGGCCGCTTTCGCGGACGGCGCGCAATTCTCCCTGACGCCCGACGCGCTCAAGGGCGGATGGATGGCGGAGGCGCGCATCCTCCAGGGCAGCTTCGACCATAGCTGGAAATTCGGCGCCGGAGCCGAAAAGACCGTCGGCGGCATCGACTATTCGGCCCGCGCCTCCCTCAACGTCGCCTTCTGAAGAGGGGGGATGGCGACGGCGGGTCTCCATCCGCCGGCCGGCATCGGCGGCGGCTGGCAAGGCGGCCTCACGCCGCCGGGATCGCCGCCCGTATCGCGAACTGCCCATCGCCGCGCCGGAAGCCGAGCGATCCGCCATGCATGCGCACCGTGCTCTCCACCAGGGCGAGGCCCAGCCCCGCTCCTTCCCGGCTGCGCGCATTGTCGAGCCGGCCGAAGCGGCTGAGCGCCACCTGCTCCTGATCCGCCGCTATGCCCGGCCCATGGTCGATGACGGAGATGATCGCCTCCTCCCCTTCCTGCCGCACCGACAGGATGATCGGCCCCGCGCCATATTTCAGCGCATTGTCGATCAGGTTGCTGACCGCCATGGTCAGCATCTCGCGATGGACCAGCGCCATGCAGGGCGCGGGCAGGTCCAGCCGCAGCGCGCGCCCATGCTCCTCCACCAGCGGTTCATAGAGGTCGGCAACGTCCTCGACCAGTTGCGAGAGGTCCTGCACCGACATCTGCCGCCGCGCCAGGCCCGCCTCCGCCCGGCTGATCTCCAGCGCGTTGGACAGCATCCCCTGCAACCGCTCCGCCTCCAGCCCGATGGCGGCGAGTATGTCCGGCCATTCCTCCTCCGCCA
The DNA here is from genome assembly GCA_047602685.1 of Sphingobium sp. Lineage (GTDB taxonomy): Bacteria > Pseudomonadota > Alphaproteobacteria > Sphingomonadales > Sphingomonadaceae > Sphingobium. The sequence continues at coordinate 2,661 of JASGGS010000061.1, read as the reverse complement.
CCGCGCTGCTGGTCGCCTGGTCGATGCGCGCGCGCAGGCGCATGATGGGGGAGCGCAGGTCGTGGGCAAGGCTGTCCGACAGCACGCGCAATTCCTCGACCAGCGTGCCGATGCGGTCCAGCATCGCGTTCACCTGCCCGCCCAGCTTGTCGAAACTGTCCCCCGATCCGTCCAGCGCGACCCGTTCGGACAGGCGCCCGTCCGCCACGGCGGCGGCGGTCGCGCTGATCCGCTCCACCCGCCCCTCGATCACCCGCACCGCCAGCCAAGCGCCCAGAAAGGCGAGGGGGAGCGCGAAGAGGAGGGATTGCAGCGCCGCCTGCGTGATCGTCTCGCGCAGCGCCTCGTTCCGCTGGTTCGCATGGCCGACCAGCAGGCGATAGGTGCCGTAGACGGGCTGCACCGCTATGGCATAGCGCCGGTCCTCCTGCTCCGCGCCGGGCACGCGGATGACCAGCCAATGCGCTTCCCCGCTGCTGTCCAGATGCCGGGGCCATTGGGTGATGTTGCCGGTCACGATCCGCCCGTCCTCGTCCGCCAGCGCGATCAGGTCGCCCCGCCCGGTGGGGGCGCGCAGGCGGGAGAGGATGGCGCGCCGGAATTGCGGCAGGCTCATATCCTGCGTCTGGTCCACCAGGTCGTTGAGAAGCTGCGTCGCCACGCTCTCCTCCCGCGCGTCGATGGCGCCGTGCAATTGCTGCGAGACGGCGGCCAGCATGGCGCCCGTCAGGCACAGCTCGATCACCACGATCAGCAGCAGGAAACGGAAATGGGCGGATCGCGCCCGGTCGGCCAGGCGGATCATGCTCCTACCCCGCCACGCCCAGCCTGTATCCCGCGCCCCGCACCGTATGGATGAGCGGCGCCTCGCCCTCGCCGTCGATCTTGCGGCGCAGGCGGCTGATATGCACGTCGATCACATTGGTCATGGGATCGAAATGATAGTCCCAGACCCCCTCCAGCAACATGGTCCGCGTCACCACCTGCCCCTGATGGCGCAGCAGGAATTCGAGCAGCCGGTATTCGCGCGGCTGCAACTCGATGGACCGGCTGCCCCGCCGCACCTCGCGGCTGAGCAGGTCGACGCTGAGGTCCGCGATCGCCATGCGCGTCTGCACCTCCGCCCCGTCCTGCCGCCGCCTGAGGAGCAGCCGGTCGAGCCGCGCGGACAGTTCGGCAAAGGCGAAGGGCTTGACCAGATAATCGTCCGACCCGGCCGTCAGCCCCGCCACCCGGTCGTCCACGGACCCCAGGGCGGACAGGATCAGCACCGGCACGTCGATCTGCGCCGCGCGCAGGGCCTGCAACACCGCCATGCCCTCCATGCCCGGCAGCATGCGGTCGAGCACCAGCGCGTCGTAGCTGCCGTCCGTCGCCATGAAGAGGGCGTCCCGGCCATTGGCGACATGATCGACATTATGGCCCAGTTCCTTCAGGCCGGACACCACATAATGGGCGGTCGCGCTGTCATCCTCCGCGACCAGTATCTTGCCGGGCATGTCGCTCCTCTCGGTCAACTGCCCGGCTCCTTATCATGGGCCGCGCCGCTGCGCACCTGGCCGCTGCGCACCTGGTCGTCCGTCCGGCTGGCCAGCGCCCCGCCCTGCACGCCGCCGCCGACCGCCTGATAGAGGGCAACGGTGTCGATCAGGCGGGCGGCGCGCGCCTGCACCAATTGGGACGCGGCCTGCGCCGCGCTGTTGCTGGCGTTGAGGAGGGTGAGCGTGCCGACCCCGCCCAGTTGCAACTGCCGCTGGGTGAAGCCCAGATTGCGCTCCGCCGCGTCGCTGGCGCGGGTCGCGGCGTCCAGCGCCTGCCCGTCCGTCTTCACGCCCGTCAGCGCATCCTGCACGTCGCCGAAGGCCTGAAGGACGGCGCCGCGATATTGCGCCTTGGCCGCCTCCAGCGCCGCCTCCGCCGCATGCTGCTTGTGGAGAAGCTGGCGGCCGTGGAACAGCGGCTGCGTCAGCGCGCCGATGATCGAGAAGAAGGGATTGCCGTTCGCGAACATGTCCCCGAAATTCTGCGCCACGCCGCCCGCGACGGCGGTGAGTTGCAGGAGGGGCAGGCGCGCGGCGATGGCGACGCCCACATCGGCCCCGGCGCCGCGCATGTTCGCCTCCGCCGCGCGGACGTCCGGCCGGTTGGCGACGATCTGCGCGGGCAGGCCGACGGGCAGGTCGGACGGCAGTTGCAGTTCGTCCAGCCGGGGCAGCGGGGGCAGGGACGATCCCGGCGCCACGCCGATCAGCATGGCGACGAGGCTGCGCTGATGGTCGAGCGCGCGCGCCAGCGTGGGGATCGCGCCCTCCGCCGTGGCGAGCGCCGTCTGCTGCGCGGACACGTCCGCCGCGCCGATGTCGCCCAGTTGCTGCCGCTTCAGCAGCATGTCGAGCAGGTGGCGGTTATTCTCCACGCTCTCCCGCGCCGCGTCGAGCTGCGCCGCATATTGGGCCTGGCTGATGACGGCGGTGACGAGATTGGCGACGACCATGTTGTGCGCCGCGTCGCGGCGATGCGCCGCCACCTCCGCCTGCGCGCGGGCGGAGCGATATTGGGACTTCAGCCCGCCGAACAGGTCGAGCGGATAGCTGACATTCACCGTCGCGGTGTGCAGCGTGTAGAGATCGAGGCTGTCGTCGCGCAGGTTGTTGGCCATCT
>JASGGS010000007.1:0-43622 GCA_047602685.1 Sphingobium sp. | reverse complement strand
AGCGTCTGGCCATCTTGCACTCATGCGGGGCCACAAGGACGGCCAGGAGATCGGCTTGATGATTTTGCTTTCGGCGCCTTCATCTGTCTCTTGGTTCCTGTCTGAAAAGATTGGCTGATAACCCAGGCTATGCGCGAAAAGAATGGAGGATATGTGGAGGCTCGCGCCTTCATCCCATCTCCATCGAAATCGCCATGATTCTCCACATCCAGTTCCTAGCGATTGCCAGTTGCCTAGACGCGACAGCAAGGAGTTGCTTATCATGAAACTGCATCTGGCCGTCCTCCTGACGGCTACCACCCTGTCATCCCTGGCCGGCGCGCAGACCCATGAATTGCGCCGCGACCGCGAAGATATCCAGCGGGCCGAACGCGATCTCGACCGGGCGAAACGCTATGGGCAGCCGGGTCACGTCGCGCAGGCACGCGACAATCTGCGGGACGCCAAACAGGAGTATCGCGCCGATTGGCGCGACTATCGCGCTCGGGACCGGACTCTCTATGCGCGTGGAAACTGGCGTGCGCCATTCCGCTACGAACGCTTCAGCGCCGGTTCGCGGCTGCGCCCTGCTTATTACGATCAGCGCTACTATATCAGCGACTATCGGCGCTACCGCCTGCCGGTCCCGCCCGGGGATGCTCGCTGGGTCCGCCATTATGATGACGTGATATTGGTGAGCCTGCGATCGGGACGCGTGCTCGACGTCATTCACGGCTTTTTCTGGTAACGAGCCTTCGCCGGGATACGCTATGGGCGGTCCCGGCGCAATTCATGTATCTGCCAGGGCGCAGCCGCGTATTCCGCGCAGATATTGTATGTGGACCCGGCCTCACGATGATCCTGCCCGTCCAGTCCTTAATGCTCCGGGCCGGGGATGGCGTACCCGCCAGCATGGCAATGGCGAGAGTGGCGATCGGCGCCCGGTCCTCCTTGTCGGCAAGCAGAATGGACTTTGGGAAAATGGCCACACCGCATTCCAGCGGCGTGGCCTGTCCTCGATCGACCCGAGGGCTGTTCCTGACTTCTGGCGCTATTGGCTCAGAATTTGTAGCGAAGGCCGACCGTACCGGATAGCGTGCGCATCGTCGGCTCATAGACCGTCGGCTGGCCGCCGCTCACGCCATCGAACTTGAGGCCGCTGATCTGGGTGTAGCGGCCGCCAATTTCCACCGTCATCTTCGGAGCGACCTTGATGCCGACCCCGGCGCCGACATGCCACAGAAGGCCCCAGTCCTTGCCGGAATAGGCGCTTGTGGTGCCCAGCAGATCGTCGGTGCGGGTGAGGTTGGCGTCCACGCGGGCGACACCGACGCCACCGCCGACATAGGGTTCGATCATCGTGCCGGTCGGGATATCGACATAGGCGCCGAGCTGGACGTACATCGCCTTGTTGCGGCCTTCTCCAAAGAAGTCGTCGCCGTTCAATCCCTTGGCCTTCACGCTCATATAGCCGCCGGCCTGCTCGATGCGGAACATGCCGAAATCATAGCCGCCGCCGAGTTCGCCGGTGAAACCCGATTTGAACTTGGTCTTCTCGTCGAAGGTCGCGTCGGAGGGTAGGTCGGCACTGTCGAGCTTCTGGTCCGGGTTCACGGCCATGCCCACTCGTGCGACCGCATAGAAACCCTTATCGTCCTCCTGGGCGTGCGCGGAAGTGGCCATTGCGGGAAGCCCGAGCAGGCCAGCCACGCAAAGGGCGGTTTTATAACGCATCATGATCATCTTTCCCGTAGTTACGCCACTCCCTGTGAACGGCGCTTGGGAAGGGGATAGGCGGCGCTGGTGGACGGCCGTCGTAGGATCGATGAAGGATCGATGGACATGCAGACCGCTTGTTTCCCGCCTGCCGAACGCCAATATATGCCTAGCGGATCGTCTTCCATAATCGTGATCGATCGGCGATTTTCCACGCTCACGGCTCGGATACGGAGAGGTGCCTCCGACCGATCCAGTTACGCTGGCGAAAAGGTGCCCTTCCGCCATTTTCCTCAAGGCGCACCGCGCCGGCCTCTCACGACGGTAAACCGTAAACGCGCCATGTCGCCCGAGGTGGAGCGGACGTTGCAACTGTCATCAAGGCGGTGACGGATTTGAGGCTCCTGGTCCGTTGGCTTGGACGGGAGCAAAGTCTCATGATGCTATTATCCAAGTCATCCGGGATGCGTGACCTTCAGGACATCCTGTTCCAGCATCTCTATTATTAGGTCGAAATCCGACAATGTAGCTTCAAGGGCGGAGCGTCGCTGAGTAATCGATTCCTCGGAATAATATTTATCGAATAGCTGCTTGCCGTCCTGTTCGTCCGTGCCGAGGAGAAGGAACGGGTCCCCGTCGAATACGGGAAGCGGCCGGCGAGTCTTGACATTATAGGCGCAGGCCTTGAGCCGATACAGATCCATGATTTCTATAAGGCCTCGGTCAAATGTCAGCAAGGCGGGAAAGAAGTATCGGGCGGTGTCCGACGGATTCTGTGCGAAGGACTGCTCCAATTGTCGGACATGCCACATGTCCCATGCCATATTGCGTATGATATCGAGTATATTGTCCTTATTCTTCTGGATTTTATGAAAGAATCTGTGCTTCTGCCCCTGGTGGAAATATGCTTTCGCCACTGCAATTTCGCGCGCAGCCATCGAGGAAAGCGTGGAGTGGCAGAACTCCGCAAAGGCTGTCATTTTTCTCGATGCCGGGGCGCCTGGTGCCTTCAATTGTATTGCCGTCATCTTTAGAAGGCAGGCATATCCATATTGATACCGGCGCGCCAAGCCCTTCATGGCCGATTGATTACCAAGATCGAAATACATGCGTGACATATGATCTTGTGCCAATGCGGCCAGCTCGCTCCCGGTGAGGGTGGATCGTACCTCGCCATTACGCTCGAGCCATTCGGCATCGATAGTACGCAGGGCCTCATAGGCTATGAGGTTGTTGTATATGGATTCCGGCTTTTTGCTGTCCGCCAGCTTGAAACGATTCTCGGTGAAATATGGAAGCGGATCGACATAGACGTCCGGCCGGGCGATGAACGCGAAAACCTCACTAAAGTCCCGCGGGATTCCTCCGCCCTGCCGACCCGCGATATAAGGCTCCAGATAACTCATCGCGTTCGTGTCGAGCGAAATCGAATAATCGATATGGAAGCTGGAACCACCTTTCTCCATCTCTTCGACGGTCTCGGTATCCAGGACAAAGACGCGCTCGGACCTGAAGAGGCTGCGGATGGCCGCGCCGGCGGAGAAATTCCGATTTACAGCGAAACCCGGAAGGGGACCCAAGCCGGAGGCAAAGGCGAACTTGTAATCCGTCAAGAGCGGCGCAAATATCTTATACAGTTCATAGGCTTCGTCAGTGCTGTCGGAGTTGACAATTCTCACGGCAATCTGCTCGACAATGAAGCTGTCGTCCGTCATCCATGCTCCTGTTCGCTGCTTGATGTATTCGCCATATTTGGGCGATGCTTCCGCCGTTCCGTATCGGAAGGCAGGTCTGAGGATTCCTTGTAACGATTGGGAGCGGGCGGCCAAGCCGTCATGCTGGTCCCGGGCCGGATATTCAGCGAGGCGGATGTCCGTCAGGCAGCGGCCCGGCGTCGAAAGCCGGAATTTATTGCGGGGGCTGCACCTGGGTCCGCCGGGATGCGGCATGGCTGCCACGGCTAAAGCAGGCCCAGCCCACGAAGGCGGTCGCAACGCATGTGCTCAAGATCAGATGATCCAAAACCCGGAGCGTCGGCATGACTATTCCGACTGGTGTCAGGCTTACATTCCGATTTCTCGGAAATTGGTTCCTTGACCTCGAAAATTCGGCATCGGCGCTTCAGAGGTAGCCTTGGCGTCCAAATTTTCGGTTGCAGCTTTGCCCGAAATGTTCGTCTCCGAAACCGCGATCTCGGAAGACGTCTACGAGGCGATGGAACGCGTGGATGTCTTTATCCCTCTCCTGCGTGGTCCATCCATTGCCGCTTGCATATGGATATGGCCGCATCCCCCATAAGCCTCACTTCGCCATCGTATGGATATTGCATAGGCGACGATTTGCCATGGTCAGCGCCACAGCTCGTCTCATTTCAGAAATTGTAGCAAAAACACAACATTACAGTCACCCAACTGACCCAACGCCCCATTAGGGGCCTTTCCCGACCGCGTCGGAGAACTCGGTCGAGAGGGCCTGACAGGTCAATCAGCGATCTTAAACAGGGGGACGCTCCAAAATGACCGATATCCGAACGAAGCTGCTTTGCGGCGGCGCCTTTGCCGCTTTTGCCATTGCGCAGACCAGTCCGGCCATGGCTCAGACCACCGGCTCGCAAGACGCCGAAGAGGCCATCGTCGTCACCGGCACGCGCCAGAGCGCCATTGACGGGATCAAGATCCCCGACGCACCCAAGGCCAAGGCCGTGCTGACGCAGGAACTGATCGAGCGCAAACAGCCCGGCCAGACGATCTTCGACACGATCAACCTCGTTCCCGGCGTCAACTACACCAATACCGATCCCTATGGCGCGGGCGGCAATATCCGTATCCGCGGCTTTGACGGCGCGCGCATTTCCGCGACCTTCGACGGTATTCAGGTCAATGACTCGGGCAATTACTCGCTCTACACCAACCAGCAGCTCGATCCGGAGCTGATCCAGGACGTCTCCGTCAATTTCGGCGCGACCGACGTCGACAGCCCGACCGCCAGCGCGTCGGGCGGTACGGTCAATTACCGCACCCGCCTGCCCAAGGACGAACTGGGCGCGATGCTGACCTATACCCATGGTTCGTTCGACTATAACCGCATCATCGGCGTGATCGACACGGGCGTCTTCACGCCCTTCGGCACCAAGGCCTTCTTCTCCGCCAGCCGCACGAGCTATGATCAGTATCGTGGTCCCGGTTCGATGGAAAAGACGCAGTTCAATGCGCGCATCTACCAGCCTCTGGGCAGCAATGGCGACTTCCTGTCGTTGGCCGCTCACTATAACAAGAACCGTTTCGCCTTCTATCGGCGCATCGGCACGAGCGATCTGACGAGCGTGGGATTCAACACCGCCGGAGCCACCCCCGAAAATCCGCTCGATCTGGGACGCCTCAGCGAAAGCCAGATGCAGGCCCTGTTCAACATCAATAACAGCGCGACCTGCCAGCTGACACAGGGCGTCAACGGCAGTCGACAGGACAATAATAGTGAGTGCGGCAGCTTTTACGGCTACAATATCAACCCGTCCAATACGGGCAATGTCCGTTTCCAGTCGCGTTTCACGCTGACCGACAAGCTGATCCTGACCGTCGATGCGGCCTATCAATATGTGAAGGCCAATGGCGGCGGTACGCGCGTTTTCGAGGAAACCGATCCCACCAGCGGCACGACCAACAACCAGTATAGCGTATTGGGCGCGGGGGTCGCGCCGGGTGTGGACCTGAACGGCGACGGCGACCTGCTCGACCGTGTCCGCTTCTACTTCCCCAGCAACACGCAGACCCATCGTCTCAGCGGTGTAGCTTCGCTCCGCTATGACTTCAACGACGATAATCTGCTGCGCGTTGCCTATACCTATGACCGCGCCCGCCACCGCCAGACCGGCGCGGCGAGCCGCCTGACGCCCTATGGCATGCCGTCCGATCCATTCAGCGAGGAGAATCAGCTGGTCGATGCACGGGGCAATGTCATCAACAAACGCAACCGCCTGTCCTATGCGATCCTGCATCAGGTTTCCGGTGAATATCGCGGCAAGTTCCTCGACGACCGCCTGAACGTGCAGGTCGGCGTGCGCGCGCCCTTCTTCAAGCGTAACCTGAACAATTATTGCTGGACGATCAAGGCCAGCTCCAACGACGCCTTCTGCACCTCAGCCACCGAGGCGCAGGTGCTGGCGGAGCCGCGCATCGCCAATCTGGCGGCACCGTACAGCAACCGCAGCCTGACCTATTCGGCAGTGCTGCCCAATGTCGGTTTCACCTATAATTTCATCGACCGGGCAAGCGTCTTCGGCAGCTATTCCAAGGGCATGTCCGCGCCGCGCACGGACAATCTCTATGCCTTTGACGGCGTGAAATTCAAACCGACGGCGGAAGTGCGGCCGGAGAAAACGGACACGTTCGACTTGGGCGTGCGCTACACCAGCTCCCATGTTCAGGCGCAGGTCGCAGCGTGGCTGATCAACTTCAAGGATCGCATCATTTCCTCCCAGACGAAACTGGAAGATGGCACGGAAATCAACTCCGACCGTAACGTCGGCAAGGTGCAGAGCAAGGGTATCGACACCAGCATCTCCTACCAGCCGATCAAGCAACTCTCCCTCTATGCCTATGCTTCGTATATCGACGCCCGGCTGAAGGAGAATGTGCTGTCGGATACCGGTGCGATCCTGTCGCCCACCGCGAACAAGTTCGTTTCGGAAACGCCGGAATGGCAGTTCGGTGGTCGCGTCCAGGTCAATCTGGAGCCGGTTTCGGTCGGTGCGCAGGTCAAATATGTCGGCAAGCGCTACCTGACCGACATCAACGATGTGATCGCTCCCTCCTACACCGTCGTCGATCTGGACGCGCGCGTTTCGCTAGCGCCGCTGGGTCTGGAGAAGACCTTCTTCCAGCTCAACGTGACCAACCTGTTCGACAAGCTGTACTTCGCCAACCTGACGACCAACGTTCAGCTGTCGAGCGGGCCGCAGGTCGAATTCGGCGCGCCGCGCACCATCACCGGTTCGCTCCGCATCGAATTCTGATTGGACAACAGGCAGAAGGGGGGAAGATCGCGCCTGCGCCCTTCCCCCCTTTTATTTGCCCCACTGGACGTGGACGACGGCCCACCTCATGATTGCCCGCCTCCTCTCGCCAGGGAAAGCCCGATGCGCGTAAACACGACCCTGTTTCATCTGTTCGCGGCAGCACTGGTCCTCGTCCTGCCGGCCTGTACCCCGTCGGTGACAGGCGATCGGCCGGAAGCCGGGGAGCGGAACGGGACGATCCCCATCAAGATCATCGCCTTCAACGATTTCCACGGTAATCTCGAACCGCCCAAACGCGCCATCACGATCGAACGACCAGAGGGCAAGACCGAGATACCGGCGGGCGGGGCCAGCTATTTCGCGTCCGCCATCGCGGCGTTGAAGGCGCAGAATCCCCTCAACATCACCGTGTCGGCGGGCGACATGACCGGGGCCTCCCCGCTCATCTCCTCCCTGTTCCTCGACGAACCGACCATCGGCACGATGAACCTGATCGGGGTCGACCTGAACGCGGTCGGCAATCATGAATTCGACCGGGGCAGCGACGAACTGCTCCGTCTGCAAAAGGGCGGCTGCGCGAAATTCACGCAGCGCGAGCCCTGCCAGATCGACAAGGATTTTCGCGGCGCCTCCTTCCAGTATCTCGCCGCCAATGCGGTCCGGCAGGATGGCAGCACGCTCTTCCCCGCCTATTCCATCCGCACATTCCATCATGCGCGGGGGGATGTGCGTATCGGCTTCATCGGCATGACCCTGAAAGGCACGGCGGATCTTGTCAGCGCCGCCGGGATCAGGGGCATCAGCTTCACGGACGAGGCAAGGACCGCCAATGCCCTGATCCCCCGCCTCCGGGCGGAGGGGGCGGACATCATCGTCATCCTGATCCATCAGGGCGGCAGCGTCACCGCGCCCCATGGCGATCAAAGCTGCGCCGGGCTGGAGGGCGATATCATCCCCATATTGGACGCGCTCGATCCGTCGGTCGATCTCGTCATTTCCGGCCATACGCATCGCGACTATATTTGCGACTATGGCACGCGGAACCCGGCGCGCCCCTTCCTGCTGACCAGCGCGGGCCAATATGGCACTCTGCTGACCGACATCGACTTGCAGATCGATCCCGCCACTCGCCGCATCGTCTCCCGCCATGCCGAGAACATCATCGTGCAGGGTGAGGCGTTCAAAGGTGCGTCGGGCGAGGTTCCGGTCAATCCGGCTGTTCCCGCCTATCCAAAGGAACCGCGCGTGCAGGTGCTTGTAGACCGGTACAAGGCCGCATCGGTCAGCTTGTCGGAGCGGGTGGTGGGCCATGTCGCCGCGCCCGTGACGCGCACGACAAACGCTGCGGGCGAACAGGCGCTGGGCGACCTGATCGCGGATGCGCAGCTTGCGGCGCTCAAAGGGCCGGGTGGCGCACAGATCGCCTTCATGAACCAGGGCGGCGTGCGGGCAGACCTGCTGCCCGGCGAGGATGGCAGCGTTACCTTCGGCACACTCTACACCATCCAGCCTTTCGGCAATGCGCTGACCGTCAAGAGCTTTACGGGACAGCAGATATTCGACCTCCTCGAACAGCAATTCCGGGTGGAAGGGTCGGTGCAACATATCCTGCTGCCCTCCGCCAACGTCCGCTACAGCTATGACTGGACGCGTCCCGCCGGAGCGCGGGTCAGCGACCTCCGCATCGATGGCAAGGCGGTAGATCGCAAGGCGCGCTATCGCGTGGCGACGAGCACATTTCTGGGCGATGGCGGCGACGGGTTCACCGTGCTGCGCCAGGGGACCGATGCCTTTCTCGGTCCCCTGGATCTGGAAGCGCTGGAAGCCTATTTTGCGGGGCGGGACAAAATCGCCCTGCCGCAGAGCGACCGCATCCGCCGTCTGGACACGCCGCGCCTTTAGTCAGGCGCGAACAGCTTGGATTCGACCAGCCGCGTCGCCTTGCCGCGGGCGAAAGCTGCGCCTCAACCGATAGCGCACGCAGGGCAGGGATGGAGAAATCTCGTTGGCGATGTGTCGCTGGAAGTATCGGAACATTACTGGACACTGGTCAGGCGCCCTGGCGGGGCACGTAGAGTAATTCGACAGAGGCCGCAACATCCAGCATCCGGGCCGGTCGGTGATGGAGCCTATTGGTCGGCCTTCGCGTCCCCCTATGAAAATCCAATAGAACTTTGTGCGAGGCACTGAACACAGCTCTACTGTATAGGTTTAAGCAAATTCGGTGGTATGAATACGGCTGGCTTATCTGAACCGCTCCAGCAAAATATTTCCATCCCGGTCGACCTTTGAGGAGGCTCGTTTTCTTTTTTATTATTTGAATGGAGCCTCACTTCATGCCGCAGTCGTTGCGGGACGGATGGTGGACCACACGCTGTCGCGCGGTCCCTGCAATGCGCGGCGGCGGGCCGCTTTGGCCATGAAAGCGAAGGAAATCGCCCCGATCGCTGCCACGAGATCGATCAATAGTGTTGTGCCGCCATGATTCCATCCGGCTCCGATTGACGCGGACAGACTCGTGATTGGGATCAGCGCCGTGGCGACAGCGGCTACCCATAGCAACTCTACGCCGCTGCGCGCTGCACCACGAAACAGCGCCCACCCTACGCTCAAAAGGAAGACCGCATAGTAGATACGACTGTGCCAGGCTGCCAGGTTGTCGAGTTCGACGGGAAGCCATTTAGCGGCCGCGATCGTGACGGAGATGCCGGCGATACAGCCAAGCGGAACGCCCGTCGTGAGCGCCCCGAGGATTTTCGTGGCGCGGGTTTGTTCGACCGCGCCGGCCTTACGTTCTTTCTTACGATGGCTCTCGATCCACAACAGGTTGCCCGAATAGAAAAGAAAGGCGCCGGCCAGCCCAAGGAAGAAGTACGACCAGCGCACCGGGGCACCGCCATAATTGCCGAAATGCAGGGCAAAGAAGCTGGTGACGGTCGCGAACCACCCACCTTGCTTGCCGGGAAGATAGTCGGCCTCGATGATCGTGCCCGTCCGCGTGTCGACCTCTCCGATCCCGTAGGTGGGGCCACGCATACCGTAACGCGGATCGGCGCCCATGAAATGTCCGTGCGGACCTTCTTCCTTGTTATACTCGTAGCTGACGCCGTTGAGCGCGAAGCCCGGCATCGCTTCCTCGATCCGCTTCTTGAGTTCAGCCGGCGGCAGTACGTCTTTCACCACCCCAAGCTCGGGTGGCGGCGCCTTGGGGTCGGGGCGCGGAGGACCGCGCCGCTCCATCTGAGCCGCGCCGATCTTCTGCACCGCACCCTGCGCGAGATAGAACTGGTCATGGAAAGCGAAAATGACAGCTGTCAGCGCCATGACGATATGAAATGGCAAGCTGAACAGGCCGAGCACATTGTGGAGATCGAGCCACATGCGCTTCACGTTCTTGCCGAAGCGGAGGGCAAACAGGTCCTTCACCAGGCTCGGCAGCAGGCAAATCACGCCAGAAACCAGCGCGATTGCGTAAAGCAGTGCGATCACACCCATCATTGGCATCGATATTTCGTGGTCGAACGGCAGTCCCACTTGCTGGTGGAGCACGTCAACGAGTTGGGCGACTTCAGAGGGTTTACGGCTTGTGACCTCAAGCGCTCCATTCGAAGACAGGCTCGCGAAATAGGTGGGGCCGGGCTCGCGCCGTGTGCCAGTCTCCCAGCTCACCCGTGCAGGCTGCTCAGGGCCGGTAACGATGTGGACACGGTATGATTTGCGCGCCTCCGGATGGTCGACAAGCACCTTGTCGACCAGTTCGGGGGTTCGTTCGAGCGAGGGCGGGGGAGACAGTTCGGTAGGCGCCGACGCCCAGCGCTGTAGCGGGTCCTCGAACATCGTGATCGCGCCTGCATAGAAGGCGATGAAGAGAGCCAGGCCGGAGATGATTCCGACCCAGCTGTGAATGTCCTTGTAGGTGCGGACGACATCGGTTCGCATGACGATTCAGCTCACTATAATGCAATGCGGGCGACGGCATACAGCGCCCAGGCAAAGATATTGGCGACGCCAAGCCACCCCCAGGCGCGCGCGCCCGAGCGGAACAGGAAACAGAAGCTCAGGATCGAGCACCAGACCGGCGACACCAGCCACATAGCCACCTGTCCTTGTGGCGAGAAATAGGCGTCGCCCTTCGCGAAAATCGCTCCGAAGGTGCAGGTGAGGGCCAGAGTCAGAGTGAAACCGAGCACGACCGCGGCCGAGGCCTTGCCGAACCAGTCGCGGCTCGTGAGTTCGTGATGGCTCATCCGGCAGTCTCCTTGCGGAAGCGCAGCCAACGGATCACGATTGGCGGCACGCTCCACAGCACCATCAGACCGACCGTCCATGTGAAGACGGCGGTCGCGGAACCCATTTGCGTCAGGAGCAGCACCAGCGAAGCGAGCAGCGCCACGGCGCCGGTGATCTGCAGAGCGCGGCCGCTGACGGGCGGTTTCAGGACAATTTGGTGCGGCGCGGCGAGGTAGAAACACGCAGCGCCGATGAGCAGCGGAAGGGCGGCAAGCCAGGCAATGATCATCATCCGGATCTTTCAAACGCTAGGCAATCACTCAAGTCACCACCTGTACTGAATGCGCGCGGTGACAGTGCGGCCGGAGCCGTAGAAGCAGGATGCGACGCTCGAGCAGGTGGCGACGTACGTCTTGTTCGTAAGGTTGCGCGCATTGAGCGACAGCGAAAGTCCGTTCCTGCGGCCAGCGGCGCGTCCCATATCGTACCGCAGAAAGAGATCGAAGAGGGTATAGTCAGGAATGACAAGCGTGTTCAGGTTGTTGCCAACGCTTTCGCCCGTGTAGCGCACGCCGCCGCCTACTCCGAGGCCATTGAGGAATCCTTCGGGAAAGCGGTAGTCGACAAACGCCGACGCCATGAGCCTGGGCACCTGCGGCACCCGGTTGCCGGTTTCGCCAGCCACCTCCGATTCCGTGATCTTGGACCAGATGCGCGAAGCGCTGCCGATCAGGGTCAAACCAATCTTGGTTTGGGCCTTGGCTTCCAGTTCCACGCCGCGCATCCTTATCTCGCCGGTCTGGATATAGCAGGTGCTGGCAACGCAGACGGAATCGGCAGGATAAGGCAGCTGAGCCGTGCTGAGCACGTTCTGCTGCTTGATCTGATAGGCGCCCAAGGTCACATAAGCCCGGTTATTCGGCGCCTCGAACCGCAGTCCACCTTCATATTGCTCACCAGTGGTCGGCTTGAAGGGTTCGCCGTAAAGCTGCGTGGTGGGATCGCCGATGCTTGGCTGGAAGGATTGGGAGTAGCTGAAATAAGGGGCAAGGCCGTTATCGAACAGATAGACGGCGCCCGCACGCCAGGTGAAATCGTCGTCCTTGGTCCGGTAGATCCGTCCTGACACCACATTCTTGGTCCTGTCATAGGCCCAATCCTGTCGCCCGCCAATCGACAGCCGCAACCTGCCGATCTCGATCTGATCCTGGGCATACAGGCCAAGCTGGTCGTTCTTGGTTTCGTAATAAAGCTGCGGCGTGAAGCTGTAGCTGGCTCCGCGATATACCGGATTATAGATGTCGATGAGCGGAAGAACCTGGCCGGCAGGGACGCCGGTCGTGACAGCAAGGTCACGATAGTGAGACCAGTTCGTATAGAAATAATCAATTCCGACGATCAGATTGTGCCGGATGGCACCGGTCGCGAACTTGAACTGAAGCTGGTTGTCCAGGGCGATGCCGTCGCTTGTTCCACGCGCTTGCGTGCCGCGGCGTCCGATCGTCTGTCCGGGAATGCATCCCGCGAAAGAGGTGGGGTAGCTGGCGAGCATGGTGGCGCACCCTGCTGCGGTGAGCGTGTCGCCGGACAACACTGTAACCTGATAATCGGTCTTGAGATGCGTGTAGCGCACATTGCTTCGGAACGTGACATCATCGCTTATTTCCGCGTGCAGGAAGGAGCCGATGAGCACCTGGTCGCGGTTGAAGCGGTTGAAGTCGGGCTCGCCGATATATTCGTCCAGCGCGATGCGGCGGCCGTTGCTTTTATAGAGGGTGCCGGTCGCGGGCAGGAATTGATAGGTCGATCCGCCTTCGTCGCGCTGATACTGGCCCAGCACCGTCCATGACACCCGGTCGGTGGGCGCGAAAGTGATCGAGGGCGACACATAATATCGGCTATTGCTGGTTTTCTGGATCTGGGTCCGTCCGTCGCGGGCAAGGCCGACGAGCCGGGCCGAGATCGTGCCTGACCCGTTGATCGCTCCCGAAATATCGCCGGCGGCCGTATACTGCCAGCGGCCGAGATCGTTGAAGCCGGCCGCTTGGAGCATCGCCTCGCCGTGGAAATCGGCTGTAGGGCGCTTGGACACCATGTTGATGATGCCGCCGGGCGCCGTCTGGCCGTAGAGCACGCTGGACGGCCCTTTGAGCACCTCGACCTGTTGCAGAGCGAAAGGATCGAACTGCGTGCGGGTGAACTGGCCAGCCGCCGGAAGACGCAAGCCATCAACGAAATTATTGTTCGATGAAAAGCCCCCCGCACCAAAGCCGCGCACGGTGATCTCGTCGGTCCGGCTATCGATACCGAATGATTCGGCCTGGACGCCTGCCGTATAGGCAACGGCGTCGGCCACGGTCGCGACCGCCCGGACATCCATTTCCTCGCGGCTGATGACCGAGATAGTCTGCGGCGATTCGATCAGCGGGGTTTCGGCCTTCGATGCGCTGGTTGCCTTGCTCTGGCCCGTAGCGATGACGATGATGTCATCTCTGTTTCCCGGCTCTGCCCGGTTGGACTCAGTTTGCGCGAAAACGGCGGATGGAATGCTACTGCTTAGGAGCAACGCAAAGCGAAGCGAATAGGATAACATTATGGAACCCCCATAGCCCGATCAAATGGCACAATTTGTACGGCCATTAATGCGAATAAGTCGCAAAAGCAACATGGGCGCAATCGTAGGCGTTTAATACCCTCCTAGCGACACAGAGGAACGGGCAAGGCCTGACTGATCATCGATGACACGGCATTGCCCAAGAGGGGGACGGTTTCAGTCGGCGGCGCTCCACAATATGCGACGGCTTTGGGAAAGAATGCGAACTGCCAGACGCGGGTTCCGGTGACACTCGCATCGGGCGAAGTGCCGATCATGCTGAGCCTGCCGGAAGGTTGGACGAATGATGCAGCAAGAATGGCCAAGGCAGCATACCCGAGCCGTTGCGGAGCTATCGCACGAAGCTGGAAATAGCCATCGAGGAGATTGACCGCGCCACTGCCGCCGGAGTGCGCTTTGGATGCGTGCTGGCCGATGCTGGCTATGGCCTGGCTGTTCCATTCCGGCAGGCCCTGAATGAGCGAGGACTAGCGTACAGACTCTGTTGCTGAGAAAGCAAAAGTGGCTCTTGAGTGACTAAAATGGGGCTGAACCCGGTCGCTCCCGACCAAATTCGAAGATTAGCTCCACAACTTCCACCACGGTTCTGCTCCAATATATTTCTGAGCGCTTTTCAAGCGAGGTAGTCATATGTTCATGTGCCTCGTCGGCAATCCGGGATTGGCGAGGCGTGCGCGCGACGGAAATTCTTTCGGCATCGACTGACAAGTCCTGTCGCCCCACATCGCATAGCCTCGCGGTTCTATCGTCGTATGAGGAAGCCCGTCCATGACAGCCGCTGCCCGCCGCACCGCTGGAAATCCTGACCCCGTCACCACGGATGCCGCCTGGCGGGGCGATCGTCTGGTGCAGTCGGATGAGTGGGTGTTCATGCTCTCCGGCGAACAGATCGCCGAACTGGAAGCGCTCGGCACTCGCTTCGTGAACGAGAACCCCGATTTGCGTACCGTCAGGAAGGAGGATTATCCTCTGGTCGCGTGCGTCGATGCCGTCCGGTCCTGGGGAAAGGATGTGGATTACGGGCGGGGTTTTGTGCTGGTGCGCGGACTGCGTACATATCTCTATTCCGACATGCTGTCGTCGGCCATCTACTATATTCTGGGTCTCCACATGGGCGATCCCATCCGGCAGAACGAGATGGGCGACCTGATCGACCATGTCTATGCGACATCCGACAAGACGATGGACGATCCCACCGCTCTTTCCTCCAAGGTCCGAGACAAACTCGTCTATCATTCCGACAGCAGCGATGTGGTGGCGCTGATGTGCCTGCGTCCCGCGCGCGCGGGTGGTGCGTCCTGCCTTGTTTCCGGCGCGGAGATATATAATGAGATATTGCGGCGCCGCCCCGACCTTGCCCCGCTGCTGCTGGAGCCGTTTCACTGGGACTGGCGCAGGCAGGACCATAATGCGCCCGCCAATACCTATAGCTCGCCGATCATCAGCCTGAAGGACGGGGTGTTCAGCATGTATGCCGGGTCGCTCTATATCATGACGGCACAGGCATATCCGGGCGTGCCCAAGCTGACGCCGGAGCAGATCGAGGTGCTGAACCTCTTCGACGAGATCACCTATGAGCCGGGTATGGCCATTGAGATGGACTTCCGCCCCGGCGATATCCAGTGGCTGTCAAACTATGCCGCCCTGCATGCGCGTACGACCTTTTACGATTATCCGGAGCCGCAGAGGCGGCGCCATCTGCTGCGGCTCTGGCTTAGCCGGGACGCGGGGCGGCCTGTGGTTAAAGGTTTCGGGAAGAATGGTGTGGTGCAGCATCGCGCCGCGCCGCGTGATGGTGGGGCCGAACATGCTGACGCGCATTTCGACATAGCGTCTGTTTCAGTCCCGCGCCTTCTCTCCTGAAGGGCGTGGTCAAAGGAGGGCGAGCAGTTCGTCCACCGTCTTCAGGTCGGCAAAATTCAGGCAAAGGTTGAGGAGCGCGGCATTGTGCTCCTCATCCGTGATGGTCGCGGTCGCGTCGGGAACGACGATCACCTTGTAGCCCAGCATATTGGCATCGCGTGCGGTGGATTCGACGCAAACATTGGTGAGTGTGCCGACGATGATGAGCATGTCCACCGGCATCTCGATGAGCGCGGCAGCGAGTGCTCCGGCCGGACACATGAACGCCCCGTATCGGTATTTGTCGAGAACGACGTCACCTGCCTCGCACGCCATGGCAGGGTAAAGATTGTGCGACGGCGTACCGGCTCGCATGACCTCGACAGCCCGTCTCACATGTGGGTCATTGAGGTCATATTGCCACGTCGGCATGGCGAGCGGCGGCTCGTCGCTGACGGTCTGGCGTGTCCAGATGACAGGACTACCCGCCACGCGCATCGCGTGGACGAGCCGATTGACGGGCGCCATGATGTCGCGGGCGTGGGGATTGCCGAACACCTCGCCCTCGGCGATGAACACTGTCTGCATGTCGATGACGACCAGAGCGGTGCGCGGCGGATCGATATGGTCGAAACAATTATAATCCCGGCCGCGCTCCACCGCCCAAGCGGGCACCGCGATGCGATGCATCAGGCCATCTCATAGGCGGTCGACCGGGACAGGCTTTCCCATTTGTCGATCTGTCCGCCGAGCAGCGCCATCTGATCCCGTGCATAATGGAGGGCATCCTCGCCCAGCAGCAGATGGAGAGGCGGTTCCGGATCGTCGAGTGCGGTAAGGATCGCGGCGGCAGCGCGATCCGGATCTCCCTTCTCCTTGCCGGCATTTTCCGTGAGGCTGCGCCGCGCGAAATGGGCGATGCTGTCATAGTCGGCGATATCCCGTGCCGCGATATTGAGACCTGCCGCCGCGAAGCCGGTCCGGAAACCGCCGGGGGCGACATTGGTCACGCGGATGCCCATGGGTGCGACCTCCTGTGCGAGGGTCTGGCCGATGCACTCCAGCGCATATTTGCTCGCGCCGTAGATGGCGGTTCCGGCCCAGGGCGCGAGGCCGCTGACTGAGGTGATGTTGACGATATGCCCCGCCCGGCGCGCGCGCATGGCGGGAAGGACGGCCTGGATCGCCCGGATCGCACCGAAGACATTGATCTCGAACAGCGCCCTTATCTCGCCCATGGACGCCTCCTCGATTGCGCCGATGAGGCCGTATCCGGCGTTGTTCACGAGGCGGTCGATGCCGCCGGTCAACTCCTCCGCCTTTGCGACCGCCGCGGCCACGGCGGCTTCGTCGCGCAGGTCGACGCTGAGTGCCGTCGAGCGGCCAGGCGCCAGCGCCTCAAAGGCTGGATCATGCGCTGCGCGCGTGGTGCCGACGACCGTATCGCCCCTTGCCAGAGCCGCCCTCGCGATGGCGCGGCCGAAGCCGCCGCTGATGCCGGTGATGAGCCAGGTGGTCATGCCATAATCTCCTTCCGGTTCGGCAGACTAGGGGACTGGGCCTGTGGTACTCTTGGTACTGGCGGTTGCAATTCTTGGCGGGGAGCGCACGGGGAAGGAAACGGCTTGATCGCGGCCGGGCGCGGTGGTTCGCTCGGGCGAACCCTATATGTCGCGAAAGATCCATCATGCCTGTTCACGTCATTCGCTCCATAATGTGGACATTATCGTCTCGGTGGAGCGTCCATGCCATCTTCGCGACGGTGCGGGCCTTCCTCCACAAAGTCGCAACAGAACATGCGCCGGAAATCAAGAAAGGCTGAGACTGGGGTCTAAGCTGGCTTCTCGTGAGGAGGGCATGATAGATGACGCAGTTCCAACCCACACCCTTCGGATTGCCGTCGGATACGGGCGGTAAGGACCTGGGCATATTCCTGCCGATCGCCAATGGCGGATGGATTCTGTCGCGTAACAAACCGGTGCTGGACGGCTCCTATGCTTATAATCGTCAATGTGCGCTCTTGGCGGAGGAGGCTGGGCTCGACTTCATTATGTCGATGTCGAAGTTCCGTGGCTATGGCGGCGACACCCATCACTGGAACAGTTCGCTCGATCCCATCGTCCTGATGGCCGCGCTGGCGGAGGTGACGAGCAAGACGAAGGTCTTCACCACCATCCACACCCTGCTTCAGAACCCGGCGGTCGCGGCCAAGATGCTCGCCACGCTTCAGCAGGTGAGCGGCGGGCGTGCGGGCCTCAACATAGTGACCGGCTCGTACAAGGGCGAGTTCTCCCAAATGGGTGCGTGGCCCGACGAGGTGAACCACGATCAGCGCTACGACCTTGCCTATGAATGGGTCCGTGCGGTCAAGGCGCTGTGGGCCGAGGATTCGGTCACCATGCACGGCCAATATTTCACGCTGGACGATTGCGAGTCTTGGCCCAAGCCGGAAACGCGGCCCTTCCTCGTCTGCGCCGGCACCTCGAAAATGGGGATGCGCCTGACGTCCGAGGAGCTGGACGCGATTTTCCTCTCCGGCGGCGATCCGGTGGAGCTTGCCAAGGCGAGCGCCGATGCCAAGGCGGTGGCGGCGGAATATGGCCGCACCATCCGCACCTATTCGATGATGACCATCGTCTTCGGCAAGACCGATGCGGAGGCGAAGGCGACGGCCGAACATTATCGGGCCGGGCTCGACGAGGGCGCGTTGCGCGGGATGATGCAGGCCTATGGTTTCCTGGACGAGGAGATCGGCAAGGAGAACGCCTTTGTCGAGAAGAGCCGCTCCGGCTTCATGGCCGCGAACGTGCTCGGCTCGCCCGACACGGTGGTGGAGCAGCTCACCGAACTGTTCGCCGTGTCGGAGACGGATGGCCTGATGCTGATCTTCCCCGACTATCTCACCGGCATTCCGATCTTCGGGCAGGAGGTGCTGCCCGCCCTGCGCGAACGATTTCCCGGCCGGGTAAAGGCTCTCGCCAACGGTTGAGGATGGAGGAGAAGACGCTGCCATGCCGATCCGGGAACTGACCAAGGCTCTGCCCCATGTCGACGCGGCTCTGCTGCCCGGCATGATTGATCCCGCGACCACTGCCCTGGTGGTGGTCGACATACAGGTGGATTTCGCGGCGCCTGAGGGGTTGCTGGGACGGGTGGGGGTCGACCTGTCTCCCGCTGCGACGGCGATCGATAATTGCGAGGCGCTGGTCGCTGCGGCGCGTGCGGCGGGTGTAACGGTTGCGCTCATGCGCGTGGTGACCCGTCCGGAAACGGACTCGCGGGCGCTCAGAACCTTGATGGCACGGCGCGGCCAGCCGGGGGGCGAGGCGATCTGCCGCGCGGACGAGGCAGGGGCGGACTATTATCGCATCTTCCCGGAGCCCGACGATATCGAGATACAGAAGCTCCTCTATGACAGCTTTCACGGCACGGATTTCGACGAGCAACTGCGTGCCCGTGGTGTACAGACCCTCGTCATCTGCGGCCTCAGTACGGATTGCTGTGTGGATCAGACCGCGCGGGGCGCCTTCCACCGCGATTATGACGTGTTCCTCGTCTCGGATGCGTGCGCGGCCTATGAGCCGGGCCTGCATGAAAGCTCCCTGAGCGCGCTGGAGAAGAATTGCGTACTCCTTACCACCACCGCTGCGGTGGAGGTGGCATGGACACGTTGAGCAGCCTGCCCGAGGCCGAGGCGGCGCCTTTAGTCGCGGACCTCCTCGTCAAACAGGCCTGGGTCGTCACCATGGATGACGAGCAGCGCATTTATTGCAACGGCGCGTTGGCGATCGCGGGAGACCGGATTGTCGCGGTCGGGCCGTCCGGCGAGGTCGAACGGGCTGTTTCCGCGCGAGAGGTTATCGATGGGCGCGACCGTTTCGTCGTCACGCCTGGTTTCGTAAACGGTCACGTCCACATCACTGGCGAGCCGATCACGCGGGGCTGCGTCCCGGACGATACCGACTGGCAAACCAATGTGTTCGACTGGTTGATCCCGATCTATCTCGCACAGACGCCGGCGGAGGAAGCGGTCAGCGCGACCCTAGCTGCGCTGGAGATGCTGCGGACCGGAACCACTTGCTTTGTCGAAGCAGGCACTATCCTCGACCTGGACAGGGTGGCGGAGGCACTGACCGCCACCGGCATCCGGGGACGCGTGGGCCAGTGGGTTCAGGACCGCGCCTTTGCGCCTGGCGAGGATCAGGCCGCGCTCACCAAAGCCGCCGTGGCGAAGATAGGGGCGCAACTGGCGCGCTATCCGGCCGCGGGGGATCCGCTGATCGCTGCCTGTCCCGCTTTGGTGGGGCATAATACGGCGACCGACGAACTCTGGCGGGAAGCGGCGGCGCTCGCGCAGGAGAGCGGTACCTGCGTCACGGCGCATATGAGTGCGGACCCGGCCGACCCCGAATATTATCTGGCGGAGACGGGACGGCGGCCCATTGCACATCTGGCGGAACTGGACGTTCTCGGGTCCCATATCGCGCTGACTCACGCAATCCACCTGGATGGCGAGGAGGTGGATCTGCTCGCCGCGACGGGCACCACCATCACCCACTGCCCGATGACCGCGATGAAGGGCGCCTATGGCGCGACGGCAGTGGGGCGCTTTCCGGAAATGGCGGCCAGGGGCGTCAACATCCAGCTCGGCACCGACGGCAACAACAACGGCAATGCCGCCGATATGATGCGGGCCATGTTCGCGACGGCTGGCCTGTTCAAGGATGTCCGCCGCGACGCCAGCCTCTTTCCCGCCACGTCCGTCCTCGAGATGGCGACGGTCAACGGCGCCCGTGGCGCACGGCTCGCCCATTGCATCGGATCGCTGAAGCCGGGCAAGAAGGCCGACTTCGTTCTGCACGACCGAAACCGGCCGGAGTGGCGGCCGCTGCTCAACGTCTTGAACCAGCTCGTCTATTCCGCTGATGGGCGCGGGGTTCACAGCGTCTGGGTTGATGGCCGCCGCGTCGTGGACAATTATCATTCGACTTTGATCGACGAAGAACGGCTTTATGCCGAGGTCGAGGCGGCGGGTCCGGCGCTGTTGGCGCGCGCCGGCAAGGCGGTTCCCTGCTCATGGCCTCTCATATGATCACCGGGCGCGCCAGTCCGCGAGGCGTCCTCCTCGCCTGCACGGTCGGCAATGCCGTGAGCGTGACGCCCGCCGTCCACGCCGTCTTCGGCCTGTTCCTGCTTCCTCTCTCGCAGGAATTCGGCTGGGCGCGGGCCAGCATCTCCGTCGTGCTGGGTATATTGGCGCTGGTCGGTGCGGTGATGTATCCCTTCATTGGCCGCTATATCGACAGCCATGGCGCACGCCGGACCCTGTTGATCGGTGTCGTGGGCCTGGCCTTCTCCATTGCGGCACTGGCCCTGGTCAACGGCAGCCTCATTCAGTTCTACGCGACCTTCTCCGTGCTGGCGCTCTTCGGTGCGATGGCCGGGACGCCGATCTACCAGAAGCTGATCGCGGACTGGTTCGACCGGAACCGGGGTACGGCGCTGGGCATCAGTGCAGGCGTCGGATGCGGTGTCGGGTCCGTGATCTTCCCGGCGCTGGCCGCCATGCTGGTTTCGGGGCAGGGATGGCGCGTGGGTTATCTCGGCATTGCGGCGGTGATGCTGCTGGTCGCGCTGCCCATCCTCCATCTCCTGCTCCACGATCGCCCTGCGTCGGGACCTGCCGAAGCGGTGACCGCACGTGAGGGCCTTTCGCCGGGCGAGGCGGCGCGCACGCCCGCCTTCTGGCTGATCCTCATCGCCATCGCATCCGGCGCGGGCTGTACGACCGCGATCTTCAGCCATGTCGTGCCCATATTGAGCGATCGGGGCTTCAGCCTGGCGACGGGAACGGTGGTGGTGAGCGTCTTTGCGCTGGTGACCTCCGGCTGGCAGATCGCAACGGGACGGATCATGGACATGGTGCGCTCGCCGAGGATCGTGGTGCCGATGTACCTGTTGGCCGTGCCGGGCCTCGTCATGCTCGAATTCGGCCGGTCCATGCCGGAGTTGATCGGGGGCGGCGTGATGCTGGGCATGGCGCTCGGCGCGCAGTTCGGTGCCTTGCCCTATTTCGTGGCGCGCTACTTCGGGGTGCACAGCTTCGGCACGATCATCGGGGCCATGTATTCGGCGGTGATCGGGGTGCAGGGCACGACGCCCATCCTCCTCGATGCCGCCTATGACCGGCTGCACAGCTATCATGACGCGCTTTTCGTCGCCGGGGTCTGTCTCTCGGCGGGCGCCATATTGCTCCTGTTCCTGCCCCGCTATGGACGCAGCGAAGAGGGGGCGGGCGACCTCCTCCTCCATGGAATATGACAATGGCCGACCATCCCGACCCCTTCACCCGGAACTTCGCCAACCCCGACCTCGCGCCTTATGTTGTCAGCGAGGCGGAGCGAGATGCCATTGTCGCCGCGATCGATACCGATGAGCTGGTCGAACTCGCGCTCACGCTCGGCAACATCCCTAGCCGTTCGCGGGAGGAGGCCGCCGCCGCCGCCTTCGTGTACGACTGGATGGCACGGGAAGGCTTCCGCCCGCGTAAGGTTGGAGCGACGCCGGAGCGGCCCAACATCATCGGCGAATATGGCGGCACTGCGGCCGGCGCCAATCTTCTCTTCACTGCTCATCTCGATACTGAGAGCCCGAGCGGCCTGCCGGAACAGAACGCCTTTCGCTATCGGGAGTCGACGCTTGCCGACCCCGAATGGACACAGTGCTGGTTGGAGGACGGGCAGCTTCGCGGCTATCCGATTTCCAACGACCGGGGCCCGATGTCCTGCTTCCTCATCGCCGCGAAGGCGCTGAAGAAGGCGGGCATCACGCTGGCGGGCAAGACATGGCTCACCGCCTGTCCGGGCGAGATCGGACCCGAACCCATTGAGGAGTTCTCCGGCATCGCCTTCAACGGCAAGGATATCGGTGCCCATTATCTGTTCCATCATGGCGGCGTCGCGCCCGATTATGCCATTGCGGCGGAAGGCACGGATTTCGGGCTCACCTCCATGGGCTGCGGCTATGCGCTGTTCCGTGTCCGCATCTTTGGGCGAGGGCTATTCACACCGATACTCGATGCGCCCGCCGACGCCCGCGCTCATCCGAACCCTATCTACCGGTTGGGACCCGTCATCGACGCGCTCCATGCCTGGAGTCTCGCCTTCGAGCGGGACAGCATCCTGGAGACGGCGGGCGGACGGGCCGCGCCCAAGGTGCAGATCGCCTCGGTGCGCGGCGGCATGCCCTTCGATTTCGGAGCGGGGACGGAGATCTGCGCGCTCTATGTCGATGTGACGCTGAACCCGCGGCAGAAGGCTGCCGATGCCTATCACGGCCTCATGGAGGCGATGCGCGGCGTCGATGTCGAGGGCTTCGATGTAGAAGCGATGGTGGTGCGTCACGGTTTCGAGGCGGAACCCTCCGCCGTCGCGCCGCTGATGGGGGCGGTAGACGCTGCCACACGGCTAGCGCGCGGGAATGCGCTGGAGCGGGCGCATCCCGTCTATTCCAGCATGTGGCGCGACCATAATGTCTTCAATATGCACCGCGTGCCCGCTGTCACCACGGGCATGCCGCGCTGGCGCCCGAGGCCGGAGGACATGCGGCAGAGCGCGCTGATCTATGCCCTTACCATGCTGGCGGTCTGCGGCCGCGGTCCGGACGCGGCGCCGGGAACCGGGGCGACCAGCGTGTACGGAGACGAGACACCTTTCTGAAACCTCGCGGCGTTCTTGCGGCCCCCGATTGACGACCCCGGTTCGGGCACATAGCCTTCTCCCGATCCAGCGCCAGATTGGAAGCGGGAAGAGGTGCCGCCCCTTTTTCAGGTGCTGACTCTATTGCGCTTCACGACGAATGCCTATCCCAAGGAGCAACGGCGCGATGCTTGGCGTTTCGCGCTCAAGCGGCTGTCCCTCACGCTGGAAGATGCGGATGAGGCCACGCTCTATGGCGAGCTGATCCAGTTTCGCAGCGGCACGGGCATCGACTTCCTGCGCGTCACGGGTACGCCGCAATCTTGGTCGATCGATTTTCGCGACCAGCCGGGCGCCTATTGGCTCGCCATGATCCTGGACGGCACCGCGATCATGCGCGATACGCAGCAGGCGCTGCAACTGGCGGATGGCGAGATGATTTGCGGGCGCGGTGACAGCGCGGTCAACCTGACCTTCCTGGGTGACAACCGCAGCCTGATCGTCCGCATGCCGCAGAGCGTGCTGAGCCAGCGCCTCAAGACGCCCATCGCCGGGGCCCCGCGCAAGATCGCGACCGAGATGGGCGCGGCGCGCGTCTTTGCGGGGATGCTGCGCTCTCTCGCAGATACCATCCACGATATCAGCACGGACCAGGCCCGGCCCGTCGAACTGGCCTTTCCGGAATTTCTCGTCACGAGTCTGCTCGATAATGCGCCGGCCAAGGCGCTGGGCGGGGCGGCGGGCATGCGGGCGGCGCTGCTCGAACGCATATTCCAGACCATCGAGATCCGGCTGAGCGATCCGGACCTCAACTATCAGCAGGTGGCGGCCGAGCATGGCATTTCGCCGCGTTATCTGCAGAAGCTGTTCGAATCGATCAACGACAGCTTCGGCCATTATGTGAAGGTGCGGCGGCTGGAACGCTGTCGCCTGGACCTGCGCAGTCCGCTCCACATTCAGAAGTCGATCTCCGACATATTGTTCGAGTGGGGGTTCAACGATTCCGCCTCGTTCAGCCGCGCCTTCCGCGAGCAATATGGCATCTCGCCCCGCGAATATCGGAAGGGCCGCTCGCAGGAGCAAGAGGAGGTGACGCTCCTGCGGCGCGGACGCCCTGCCAAGGCAGAGCGCGTCACAGCGCGGCCGGAGTTGGAGGACGGCGGCGTCGAGGTCGCCGAACCGGACCCCGATTTCAGCGGCGCGGCGGATGGCCTTCCGGTCCGCCACCATCATCTGCCCGCGAGTCCGGAGACTGTCCACTGGGGCTATCTCAGCCGCCATCTGAAGCCCGTCCTTCACATACGGTCCGGCGACTTTGTGACGATCGAGACGCTGACCCACCACGCCAATGACGATCATGAGCGCATGGTGGAGGGCGATCCCGGGGTGGAGAGTGTCTATCGCTGGGACGAGACGGGCAAGGCGATCGACCGGCGCGGCGCGGGTCCGATGGACGCCAGCGCCTTCGGCCGGGGACCCGGCGAGGGATTCGGCGTGCATATCTGTACTGGTCCCATCGCCATAGAGGGCGCCATGCCGGGCGATCTGATCGAGGTGCGCGTCCTCGACCTCAAACCCCGGCCGAGCGGCAATCCGCGCTTTGCGGGCAAATGCTTTGGCAGCAATGCGGCGACTTATTGGGGCTTCCATTATAACGACCTCTTGACCGAGCCCCGGCAGCGCGAGGTCATCACCGTCTATGAGGTGGAATCGACCGGAGCGCGCCTGCCGACGGCCCATGCAGTCTACAGCTATCGCTGGACGGAGCAGGTCGACCCTTCCGGTGTGCGCCACGCCCGTTACGACTATCCGGGCGTGCCGGTCGATCCGACGACGGTGGAGTGCAATTACGATGTGCTGCGCAATGTCGAGATACCGGTGCGGCCCCATTTCGGGGTGATTGCGCTCGCGCCCGCTTATAACGGGCTGGTCGACTCCGTGCCCCCGGCGGCCTTTGGCGGCAATCTCGACAATTGGCGGACGGGGCCGGGATCGCGCATCTTCCTGCCGGTCCAGGTGCCCGGCGCTCTTTTGTCGCTGGGCGATCCCCACGCCTCGCAGGGGGATTCGGAACTGTGCGGCACGGCTATCGAATGCTCGATGACCGCGCTCATTCAGGTGGTGCATCATCGCGCCGCGACCGTCATGGACCAACTCCGCGACCTCGACTATCCGCTCATCGAGACGGAGAGTGAATGGGTCATCATGGGCTTCAGCCATCCGGATTATCTGAAGGAACTGGGCGAGGACGCGCAGAGTGAGGTTTACAAGCAAAGTTCCATCGATGCGGCGATGCGCGATGCCTTCCGCAAGGCACGCCGCTTCCTGATGACGGCCAAGCGGCTGAGCGAGGACGAAGCGATCTCCCTTCTGTCGGTAGGCGTGGACTTCGGCGTATCGCAGGTGGTGAACGGCAATTTCGGCATCCATGCCGTCATCCGCAAAGCGCTGTTCACGAGTTGACCTATCGTTTGATCACCGCCAGTGCGGCCTGGTTCACGAGGGCGCGCAGGCGATAGGTCCGCTGCGCATAGGGCGGCGGGGTCAGCATGTTCGTCATTAGGATCGCTACCGCCTGATGCTTAGGATCGGCGAAGAAATAGGTGTTGCCCGATCCCGCCCAGCTCCCGGCCCCCTCGGGGAGCGAACCCTTCGCCTCTGTCCCCTTGTCCCCGATGGCAAGGCCGTAGCCGAACATGGCATCCTCCTCCGGCGCGCCGCCGGTGCGGATACGGGGCGTGAACATGGCGTCTACGCTTTCCGGCTTGAGTAGGCGATGGCCATGCCAGCTGCCGCGATTGGCGAGCATCTCCGCGAAATGCCGATAGTCGCGCATCGTCCCTGCGAGTCCGCCGCCGCCGTCGAGCATCCGTGAAGGATCGCGATATTCGGAGGTGGTGGGCAGGTCGATGGGCAGGAACCCCTCCGCCGTCGCGGCATAATTGGTGACGAGGCGGGCGGCATGGGCGTCGTCCACGACGAACGCCGTATCGCGCATGTCGAGCGGGTCGAAAATCCGGCGCTTCAGGAATAGGTCGAGCTTTTCGCCCGCCACGCGTTCGATGACCGCGCCGAGGACCGTGGTGGAGAAACCATAGCTGAACCGCTCGCGGGGCTGGTGGAGAAGCGGGGCATCTCCTAGCCGGGCAACTAGCTCATCGAGCGTGCGGGCTGGCGGAGCTTGATCCTGGCCGCTGGTGACTGCCGTCGCTCGGCTGACACCATGGCGCCGGTAATAACGGTGGACGGGCGTGTCGCCCATGAACTCATAGCTCATGCCGGAGGCGTGCATGAGCAGGTCCTCGATCGTGACCGGGCGCTGGGTGGGCACGGTCTCCAGCGGCTCATCCTGCCCGCCCGCATAAACGCGAAGGTGCGCGAGTTCAGGGAGATAGCGGCCGACCGGATCGTGGAGGGAGAGCCCACCCTCTTCCGCCAGCATCATGATCGCGACGGTCGTGATCGGCTTGGTCATGGAATAGAGGCGGAAGATGGCGTCGTCCGTAAGTGGAACCTTATGCTCCACATCCGCATAGCCGAGGCGCAGGGACAGGAGGGGCCGCCCATCCTGCTCCACCAGCACCATCGCATTGGGCAGTTCGCCCGCCTCGATCATGGCGGACAACTGCTGGCCCAGCGCTGTCTCGGCGGGAGCGGCGCTCTTCACGCTCTGCAAGGGAAGAAGCAGCATCGCCGCCATGAGGCAGCGGTGGATGGTACGCCGCATCTCAATAGGGCTTGTCGCCGGCAACGGTCACCCGATAGCCCGAGCGCACGTCCGGGAAATAGTCCCAGACCGCGAAATGCTGTGTGCAGCGATTGTCCCAGAAGGCGACCGAATCCTGCTGCCAGCGGAAGCGGACCTGGAAATTCGGGTTCTGGACATGATCGAACAACAAGCCCAGCACCGCGTCGCTCTCCTCCTTCGACAGCTCGTTGATCCGGGTCGTGTAGGAGGAGTTGACAAATAGCAGCTTGCGCCCCGTCACCGGATGGGTGCGGACGACTGGATGGCTGTTGCAGGGATAGGTCTTGGTCGAGTCCGGAAACAGCGCCTTGTAGACATGGTTGCCGTCATGCACGGCGGTCAGCGGCTCGAGGAATGCCTTCATCGCGGGCGAGAGGGCGTCATAGGCGGCATACATGCTGGCAAACAGCGTGTCGCCGCCATGATCGGGCAGGGTATGCATGTAGAGGATGCTGCCCATCGGCGGTTCCGGATCGCAGCTCAGGTCCGAATGCCATTTCTCGCCCGCCACGAACTTGCTGTTGCCGTCCGCGTGGATCGCGACGACCTCCGGATGATTGTCGAGCCCCTTCACGCCGGAGTGGATGTGCAGCTTGCCGAAGGCGCGGCCGAACGCCTTGTGCGCCTCATGGTCGAGCTTCTGGTCGCGGAAGAAGACGACCTGATGCGTCATGAGCGCGCTGTGGATCTCACTGAACGCCTGGTTGCCCAGCGGCTGGGTCAGGTCCACCCCGAAGATTTCCGCGCCGATGCGCTTGGTCATGGGACGGACGTCGAGCAGATCATGTGACATCTGGTTGTCTCCTGTCCTCATTCCGGATCGCGGAAAGTGCCCTTATCGGGGAAGATGCGCCGTTCGATGCGGCAGTGGATTCCTTGTGTGCCGTCGACCACCTGCGTCACGCCGAAGTCGGCCGCGACGCTCATCAGCGAGTAGCCGTCATGGCGCGACAGCCCCTGATGTTCGGTCAGGAGGTGGAGCATGTCCATGGAGGCATTCTTCATCGCCTCATCCAGGTCCGCGCCGAAGCCGTGGACGATCCAGCAGTCGTCCGTCTCCAGGAGCGGCGAGGGGAAGCTGAAATCCTTGCGCAGGATGATCTGGAATAGGACGTCCAGCGATGCCTCGATCGCGGTGCCGCTGATCTCGCCGTCGCCCTGGCTGACATGCGGGTCGCCGATGGAGAAGAGGCCGCCCTGGACCTGCACCGGATAATACATGCGCGCGCCCGCGCCGATGCGCCAGTTGTCGATATTGCCGCCGTGGAGGCCGGGCGGAATGGTGCTCACGGGCGTGTTGACCGCAGGCGCCACGCCCGCGGTGCCGAGATGGGGACGCGCCGGTATGGAGATGCCGGGCAGCGCGGGCACGCGGTCGCATTCGGGGCAGTGGGTGATGCGGCCGGGCACCACATATTTGTCGGGCACGTCATAGGCGTAGAGGGCGCTGGCCATATTGGCGTTGCGGTCGATCTTGTAGATCGTGACCCGCTCGGTTTCCCCGAACTCCTTGTAGAGATGGCCCCAGTTGGCCTGCAGGTTGGAGCCATAGTTGAAACGCGGCACCATCTCGAAATAGCGTACCTCCAGCATGTCGCCGGGCTCCGCCCCCTCGACATGGATGGGGCCTGTCATGATGTGGCAGCCGGGCGCGCGGGTGGCGGGATCAATCTCCGTGAAGATGCGGTGGATATCCTCGTCGAACATCAGCGCGGGATCGTCGCCGGCATGATGGGTGACGGCCTGCGCCTGGATGAGATCCCCGCTTTTCACCACCAGCGCCGGTTTTATCTCAGGCGAAAAATAGCCCCAATGCACCGTTTCCGGTGTTGCCCGAAGAAAATGCAGGGCGCTCGGCTGGACATCCTCGCGAACCGCTGCGGGCTTAAGGCTGATCAGTGCCATCGAAACTCCTCTGAGGCAGGAAGAAAAGGGAACGTTCAGGTCACTCCGCACCGATCAGGATGCTGGTCATGCTGAGGGATTTGTGATGGATGAAATTGGGATCGAACGCGGCCCTCTCACCCTCATGGCGCGCGCCCAGCACATAGAGTAGCGGCCAGAAATGGTCGGGCGAAGGGACGGAAAGGCGGGCGGCCTCGCCCAGCGCTTCGAAGTCGATCACGACCTCCGGCCTGTCCTCCTCCACCGCCGTAACCATCGTGGAATTGAAGCTGTCGGCCCAGGGATAGGCTGGGGCTGTCGGATTGCCCCAGTCCATCGCGGAAAGGTTGTGGACGATATTGCCGGTACCCATGATGAGCACGCCCTCGTCGCGCAGCGGGCGCAGCATCCGGCCTACCGCCCAATGCTCGGCGGGCGTCTTGCCCACATCCATGCCGAGCTGCACCACCGGGATGTCGGCGTCGGGATAGGCATGGACCAGCACTGACCATGTGCCGTGATCGAGGCCCCAGCCCTGGTCGATCGCGACGGGCATGGGCGAGAGGAGATCGCGGACCCGCATTGCCAGTTCCGGATCGCCGGGCGTCGGATATTGCACGTCGAACAGAGCCTGCGGAAAGGCGCCGAAATCGTGGATGGTGCGCGGCTGCGGCATGGCGGTGACGGCCGTGCCGCGCGTCAGCCAGTGTGCGGAGATGCACAGGATCGCGCGCGGCTTGCCGATGCGATCCGCGATGGTGGCCCAGCTTTGCGTCACGTCGCTTTTCTCGAGCGCCACCATAGGGCTGCCATGACCGAAGAAGACGATGGGAAGGCGGCTCATGGGTGAAAGCTCCGCTTGGCCTGGCTGCTGTTCATGTCTCAAGGCTATGGAGTGGGGGCCTTCCGGGTCTTGCGGCGCGGCGCACAAGAATTTGTCGTGCCGCTCCCTTGGCCGCCCATCGGTCACTCGCGGGTGTAATTGTCCGGAATCTGCGGATTCTCGCCCGCCTTGACCCATAGGAGGATCTCATTGCCCCACGGATCGGCGAAGGCGTGGTTGTAGCCGTTGAACTCCTTCCAGTAATGATCGCGCCACAAGACCTTCGCGCCCAGCTTTTCGGCGGTGGCGAGGATGCGCTCGGGTGTGTCGCCGTCGCTCACCAGCACCCAGATGCGTGCTTTCCGACCGCTTTGGGACAGGGAACGCGGTTCCACGCCCGCCGGATCGGGATGGGGGCGGGCATTGGCGGCGTCGAAGATGCCGAAATGCAGGTTGCCGATCTCGCTGTCCGACCCGTCCTTGTTCTGGAAGAAGCCGCCTGGCACCATGCGATGATAGATGCCGTGCGGACGCGCGTCGTTCTGCCATCCGAACACCTCGGCATAGAACTCCCCGGCCGCCGCAGGGTCATCCGTGGCGAAGTCGACGAAGATCAGGCTGTTGGTCATCATTGTCTCCCGTTGAGCGCCGAAGGGCTATCAGTCGGCAGACTCCGCGCTCGGCTGGACGCGCACAAAAGATTGACGGCGGGCGGCACAGCGAGCGGGAGTCCAAAAAGGCGGCGCCTGTTCGGAAGAACAAGCGCCGCAGACGGACGACGGAAGGACGTCGCGAAGGGTTCAACCGATGCTGCTCCGGCGGATTTCGGTCACGGGCGCGGGCGACCCGCGTCGCCGGTTCCACTCGCCCCAATATCGGTCGACAAGCCAGAGGTTGAACTGACGCTGCGCATCCTCCTGCCAGCTATACCGGCCGCGGGGGGCGAACTTGGAGCCAAGCCCTTGTTGGACGAGGAGATCGACATGCAGGTCCTGCGCGACGATGTGGCTCGTATACTCGTCATTGAGCTGCCGCTTCGCCTCGAACTCCGGGTCCTCCAGCGCTTCGGGCAAGTAGAGGCTGCCGAAGGTCAGGCCATGACGGTCGGCCGCGCGTGCATCCATGATGAGGTAGATGACGACATCGTTCAGGACCACGAGCGAGAGCGTCGGCGGCAGATTGACGAAGAGAAGGCGGTTCTGCTCTTCCTCCGTCAGCTTCGGAAAGACGGGGAAAAGCGCCTTTTCGGTTGGGTTGAAGCTGGCATTGGGATGCGTCGAACCGTTGAGCCGGTAATAGCCTGCGGTATTCGCCGGGACCGACGGGAAGCTCGCCAGCGAACTGGGGACGTAATCGTGCAACCCGTGATGCAGCCGGTTGGCATGATAGCCGTCATTGTTGTTCTCGAACTGGACCTTCCAGTTCCAGGCATATTCCTGGCCCATCGGCGCCGGTCCGCGCAGCCGGGCGAACTCGTAATTAGCGACCACCGGCTCAAGCGGGGCGAGGCGGGGTGCCAGCGGAGCCGCGCCGGGATCGAAATTGATGAAGATGAACCCGTGCCAACTCTCGATCTGAAGCTTGGGCAGGCCATGTTGAGCCTTATCGAAATTGCACGTCCGGCTCATCGCCGGAGCGCCGACCAGCTTGCCATCGAGGTCATAGGTCCAGTGGTGATATGGGCAGACGAAGGCGCGGGTATTGCCCTTGCCCTCGGCCACCAGCATGGCGCGGTGCTGGCAGACCGACGATAGCGCCTGAAGGGTGCCGGTGCGATCGCGGACCACGATGACCGGCTCCCCCACATGGGAAGCCGTGAAGTAGTCGCCCGGCTTCTCTACCCATTCCTCGCGGCCCACGCACAGCCATTCGCGATAGAAGAGGGCGTCCTTCTCAAAGCGGAAGAACTCCTCGTCCGTGTAGCAGGCGGGGGGCAGGGTGTCGGCATCCAGCGTGTCGCCGATGGAACTGGCGAAGCTGTCGAAGAACTGGTCGGTAAGGAGGGTCATGATCCGGTCTCGTCAGGGAGCGAAGGGGTTATTCGGCGGGAACCAGATCGGCCTCGCCCGGCAGGTCGGTGCCGATCTCCCGCTCGCGCAGGATCGGGGGCCGCAGGAAGAAGGCGGTGACGAGCGTGGCAATGGCAAGGAGCGCGGAGAAGGCGAGGAGGGCGGCGCCGAAGCCGCCGGTCGTGTCGGCTACGCGCCCGGCGGCGATGGGGCCGAAGATCGCGAGCGTCGTCGCCATCGTCGCCATGGCCGTCATGTCGCCCGCGATTGACGCGCCGAAATAGCGCAGCAGCAGGATGTGCGCACTGAGCCAGGAGAGACCCCATCCCGCACCGAACAGCAGGGACGCAGCATAGGCCGTCAGCACGCCCTTCGCGCACAGCATCGCGATGGCGACACTCTGCAAGGCGAGGCCGCCGACCAGCAGCCCCTTGGGATCGACCCGCTCGCTGAGCGCGCCGGTGAAGCCCTTCGCGGCGGTGCCCGCCAGTGCGAGGAGGCTCATCGCAATGGCGCCCGGCGCTGCGCCGACGCCCAGATTGGCGATGTGGGACACCAGGAGGGAGTGGGTGGTGGTGACAGCCGTCTGAACGATGGTCATGGCGAAGGCGAGGATGACGAAGGTCGGACTCGCCAGCGCCTGACGCACGGTCCAGACGGATTGCCGGGCGCCGGACTTGCCGCCCGAACCGGCGTCCTTCACCTGATTCACGCTCTCGACCTTCACCGCGTCGCGAATGCCGATAAGGCACAAGACACCGAGAGCGAGCGACAGCGCCATCATAACCATCCAGTGCAGCCGCCAGCTCCCCGTCGTCCCGACGATGGCGCCAACGATCAGGGGCCCCGCAATGCCCCCCGCCGCCCCGGCCATGAAGTAAAAGCCGATCATCCGCGCGGACGTTTTCGGGAACCAAGTGGCGAGTAGATAGACGGCGGGAGAGGGCGCCACCAGCGAGAAGCCCACGCCCATCAGCGTCGTCGCGAGGAAAAACAGGCTGAGATGGTGGATGATCGAGGCGAGGAAAAAGCCGCTCGCCAGCACCAGACAGCCGGCGAACATGGTTAGCCGCGTGCCCATCGTCTTCATCACCACTGGCGGCAGCGAACTGCCGAGACCGCAGGCAAGGCCGAGGAGGGAGAAGCTCAGCCCGGCGGACGCCTTCGACCAGCCCAGTTCCGCGACCATGGTGTAGAGCACATAGCCCAGCGAGGTGAAGGTCGTCGCCGTGACGAAGAAGAAACCGAGCGATGCGACGATCATGATGACGACGTTACGCGGCATAGAAGCTCCCGATGCAGCCTCCCGGAATCGGCAAATGCCCGGTGATGATGAAGGGAGGCTCGCACGGACTTGGCCCCTACTCTTGATGGCTGGCGCCTTAAGAGTTGATCGGCCTCCGGCTTTGGCCGCGCAGGCAAAACCGCCTGCCATGGCGACGAAACAGGGCGCGGCGATCCGCTCGCCGCGCCCCTCCCTCAATCCGACCCGAAGGAACGGCTAGAACTTGTACCCGACCGACAGGATGACCTGGCGCGGCGGGATATAGGTGTCCATGACCTGGTTGCTGCCATAGGGATCGGTGAAACGGGCGTTGATGCCGTTCTCGTCGAACAGGTTGGTGATGCGCAGCGTGATGTTGGCGCCCGTATGCTCCGGCTCATATTTCAGCATCAGGTTGACCTGATTATAATGGGGCGTGGTGTCCTCCGTGCCGTTGTTGAACAGGCGCGACTGGAACCCGCCGCGATAGATATATTGCAGCCTGGCCGTCAGCTCGCCCGGACCGACCTCTCCGGTATAGGTGGCGGCGATATTGCCCTGCCAGCGCGGCAGCTTGGGAATGCGCTGGCCGTTGATGTTCTGCCGGGCAGCGTCGCGGGCGACGGACGCATCGTAGAAGTTTGTCCAGAAGAGATAGTCGGGATAGCCTGCGGCAATTTGCGCCTTCGCCGCCGCCAAGGGATCGAGGGCATAATAATCGGCGTTGAACTTGCCTTCCAGCCAGGAGCCGGTCGCATCGAAACGCAGGTGCCGCGTCGCGATCCAGCTGCTCTCCAGCTCGACGCCATAGACGCGGGCGCCGGGCGCGTTGCTGATGCCCTTGCCGTACAGCACGGGATCTTCCTCGAGGAACTGCATGTTCTTGTAGTTATAGAGGAAGGCCGAACCGTTGATCTGGAGCATGTTGTTGAAGAAACGGTTCTTCGTGCCGATCTCATAGGAGTCCACGGTCTCCTGCTGGTAGGTCGGCTTGATCGCGTTGGTCCAGCCGAGTGCGGTATAGGCGCTGTTCCCGGCCGATGCCGAGCTGTTGATGCCGCCGGGCTTGAAGCCGCGCGTATAGCTGGCATAGATCATGTTGGCAGGGGTGATCTGGAATTCCAGTGCGCCCTTGCCGGTCCACGCATCCTCGCTGGTCGGCGCGACGGCGGCCGGTTGCAGATAGGCGCCCGACAGATGCGAACTCGCGCCGCCCGACAGGCTGTCATAGTCGCCGGTCGAATGGTCGTGATTGTAGCGAATGCCGCCGGTGAACTTCAGCTTGTCCGTGAACTGATAGCTCGCCTGTCCGAATACCGCCCACAACTCACGGGTGATGCCCGAAAGCTCGGCATAGGTGAGATACTGAACACCCTCACCGTCGAACAGGGTGGATTCCGGCAGCGCGGGACGAAGGATGTTGGTGTCCGAGCCGCGATATTCATTGATATACTGGGTATTCTTCGAATGCAGATAGACGCCGCCCACGACCCATTGGAACGGGCCGGTGGAGTGCGACAGGTTCAACTCC
Source organism: Sphingobium sp. (assembly GCA_047602685.1). Lineage (GTDB taxonomy): Bacteria > Pseudomonadota > Alphaproteobacteria > Sphingomonadales > Sphingomonadaceae > Sphingobium. The sequence goes on along the minus strand of JASGGS010000007.1, from coordinate 9,271 downwards.
TGCGTCCATGATTTCGTATCGCTCTGCCACAGGGCCACATGGTCGTAGCGATTGCCGGTAAAGCTGACCGGGCTGTAGGTTTCCGCATAGAAGAGGTCGGTGGTGAGGCCGTCGGCGTCCCAGGCCTGTTCGCTGTGCAGCTTCTGGTAGCTGGTGATCGACTTGATCGTGGCGAAGGACGTGTCCCACTTGACCACGCCGCTATAGATCTGTGTGCGGACAAAGGAGCGGCCCGGATAATCCTGGGTCAGTGCGCGCGGATCGGGATTGGGGTCGAGGATGTTCTTCTGCGCCGGGCCGTGGGTGTCGCTCCGCGTCTGGATGGTATTGAGCGTGATGGAGAAATTGTCCAGCGGCGTCCACTTCGCGCCCACGCGCCAGCTGGTGTCGTTGGCGTCGTCCTCGCCATAATATTTATAGCCGGGCACGTTGGTCGCGACGGAATAGCCGTCATGCTTGACATGCTGGATGGCGCCGCGGATCGCCAGCGTATCGCTGATCGGCACGTTGAGCGCGCCGCTCGCCTCCACATAATGATAATTGCCCGCGCCGAAATTGACGTTGCCCTTCAGGCCATCGGTTGCGGGATCGATGGACACGACGTTGATCGTGCCGCCGGTCGATCCTTGCCCGAACAGCGTGCCCTGCGGTCCACGCAGCACCTCCACCTGTTGCACGTCGATGAAGGCGGCGCTCGCCGCGATGGAGTTGAATATATAGGCGCCATCGATGTGGTAGGAGACGCCCGGTTGCGTATTGGTGTTCTCCGGTGTTTCCGACCCGATGCCGCGAATGGCTAGGATCCGCTCGCCGCCGCCGCTCTTGGCGATGACAAGGCCCGGCACGGAGCCATTGAGGCCTGTAATGTCGGTGATGTTTGACGCCTTCAGCGTTTCGGCAGGAATGGCGCTGATCGACAGAGGGGCCTGCTGGAGGCTGACCTCCTGCCGCTCCGCCGTCACCACGATATCGGTGAGGCCATCGGTGGACGAGCCGGCGGTGGACGAACCGGCGGCGGTGTCCGCTGCCGCGAGTTGCACCGGCTGCTTCTTGGAATTGGTGCGGGCCATGGCTGTCCCGGTCGTAAGGGCGAGCAGGGATATGCCCGCTGTCAGCATGGAAGTAAGGTGAACTTTCCTGAACATTGACGCCCCCCGGACTTGTTATTGCGGTCCCTTGCTGGCCTTTCTCTCCGATCGTGCGGTTTCCCGGTCCGCTGGACCAAATGTGTTCGTGGAAGGGGGAGGGGTCTTGTGCATCCGCGAATAAGTAATTGACGGCTGCGCGCTTTGGGAACGGCTCGAAGCCTCGTTCCGGCGCTCCTCTCGCCGCCATAGGGGCAATTGGCTTCATATGGCGGGTGCTGCGGCTGCTTACAGGACACTCGACGGCTCCGTCCGTTTCGCCGGACGTCAAGCCGGTGATGCGCTGGGCAACAAGACCTGGCCTCCGGCGCCTACCTAGGGTCAGGACTCGCTGATCAGAGCCAGAAGATGACGGTTGCGGCGAGCGCGATGGCGGAGAAAAAGGCCGTGGGGCACCGATTGTACCGAGTTGCCACTCGATGCCAGTCCTTGAGGTGTCCGAACATGATCTCGATACGGTTCCGGCGTTTGTGATGCGGGGCTTGATACCCTTTTCCTGCAGGGCATCGCGGAACCAGCCGGCGTCATAACCCCGGTCGGCCAGGAATGGCCCCGATGCGGCGCCCCTTGAAGACAAGCGGCGGGAACTTGCCGAACTGGAGGCCGATCTGGCGATGACCAAGGGCGAATTCGAACCGGGGGACGACGAGGACGCGCCTCTGGTCGAGCCTGCGGACAACGAAGGCACGCCGGAGCCGCAAGCGGCGGCCGTTGCTGCCCGATGCCACATTTTTTTTTGGGGCTCGAACCAAGGACCCGCTGATTAAGAGTTTGGCAAAGGCGAGGTATGCGGGGATATGGGCAGGTAGCGGAAGGTATGTAAACATCATGATATTAAACGGTTTTTAGACCATGGACGGTATGCGCAAGTTAGCGTAAGTATGTGCAAGCTGCTTACGACATGCTTACGAGAAGGTTATGGGCTATGCCGCAACTGAAATTGACGAAGGCGAACGTGGACAAGGTCGCCAAGCCAGGTGGCAAAGGGGACACCCTGTTCTGGGACACGGAGATTAAGGGGTTCGGATTGCGCGTCACGCCCACGGGCAAGACCACCTTCATCGCGCAAGGCCGCGTCAACGGGGTAGGGGACGCCGTGCGTGTCACCGTCGGCCCCTATGGTGTGTTCACCCCCGACCAAGCGCGGGACGCGGCGAAAGCGCACTTGCGCAACATGGAACTGGGCGTGGACCCCCGCGACGTGAAGAAGCAGGACGAGGCGATGCGCATATCGCTGATGGACGTCTGCACGGCCTACACCACGCGCCCCGGTAAACTGAAGGCGAGCACAGCGGCGGAATATAAGCGGCACGTCGAGAAGGTTTTTACCACATGGAAGGATAAGCCCGTCGCCAGCATCACCCGCGACATGGTGCAGGAGCGCCACCGGGAGATTGCGGAGAAGGGGTTGGACGGGAAGAAGGCGGCACCCGCCAGCGCCAACGCAGCGTTCGTCACGCTGCGCATCCTCATCAACTTCGCGATGGACGAATACCGCCGCGCTGACGGCGAGCCGCTGATTGCCCGCAACCCCGTGGACGCGCTCAAGCATCACTGGGCGAAGCTGGGGACGCGGACGGAGCGGTATGTGGATCGCCGCAAGATTGGTGAGGTCTGGAACAAGCTGCACGACATGCGTGGTCAGGTGCAGGGTTACGAGGCGCTTGCGTCCGTGGACCTGACCATATTCGCCCTGCTCACGGGCGCGCGTCGTGACGAGATGGCGACCCTGACGTGGGACCGCGTAAACATTGATGACGACGACCTGTCCAACTGCTGGTGGCATCTGGACGACCGCAAGCGCGGCGATCCGATATGGCTCCCGCTGTCGTCGCAGGCGGTGGCACTGCTCAAGTCGCGTCCCCGTCTCAAGCTGGAGGACGGCACCAACAGCCCGTTCGTGTTCCCGTCATGGGGCAAGACTGGTCGCATCATGGACGCGCGCGCACCGATGGAAACGATCAGCGAGATAGTCGGGAAGCGGTTGAGTCTCCACGATTGCCGCCGCTCATTCACGAACTACGCCATGCGCGAATGCCTCATCGAGAAGTTCCGCACCGACCTCCTGACTGGCCACAAGCCTTCCCAAGAGGACACGACCGCCCGGAATTACTTGGACCTCGCGCATCTGGATTGGCTGCAACCCGATGTGCAGAAGGTGGCAGACTGGATCGAGCAGCAGGCCGCCATCGCCGCCGCGAAGAACGTGGTCCAGCTGCAACAGCGCGCGTGACGCATGGCGGGGTGCCCACAGCCTCGCGCACAGGGGCGATCCCGCTGCGCCGCCGGGGTAGGGGCGACCCCGCACCGATCGCGCCCCACGCCGCCTTACAGCGAAGGTCGGTCGCCCGGTCGGTCTAATCGCACTTTTCGGGTGAAATCGGTCGAGAGGCCGACCCTATCAAAATCGCCCCACCTCGGCTTAGAGATCGAAAAAATCTGGTCGATCTTCGCGACCCGTTCCATTGGACGCGATGTATGGTGTGTATAGTTCAGTGTCCTTTTGTTGACCTTCAAACCATACACACCCTACATCAATGCGCGCGCACGTTCGCCAAGTAAAAACTTGCTGGACCTATGCGGATTATCAAACACTTTCGCGCATACTTGCTTATACTAGGGGTGCTGGCTCACCCTGATACTTGATAGGGCGGGCGGCAAGCCTATCGGCTCCATGGTGGAGTGTTCACCCCTGCGCTGGGTCACGGCGTGGAGCTGAACCATGACCACACTTCTGAGTAGCGCAGACGCTGCCGCTGCGCTGGGCATCTCGCCCGTCACCCTCAAAATCTGGCGATGCAAGGGTAAGGGGCCGCGCTTCATCAAGCTCGGCAGTTCGCCCCGTGACCGCGTCGTTTACGACCCTGCCGATATTGATGCGTGGAAGGCCGCGCGGACCTTTGCGTCCACCAGCGCCGTGACTGCGGGCCACCCTGGCGATGCGTAAGCGCGCAGTCCCGAAAGGTGGCCGGATGCCCAGCAGCACCCGACCACCTCATCCGAAAGTCTCTCATCCTCGTCCAAGGACCAGCGACATGCTTAATATGCGACGGGCCGCGATGGGTCCGCAACCGAATGCGTTTTCGGCAAAAATAGGGCCGCGTAAAAATTCGCCGGATGCCGATGGCGATGCACGCAGATTGATGGGTAGCCCGACGGCACGGGAGGCCCATCATGTCTGATCCGACGAATGCTTGGACTCCTCCGTTGCTTGAGAACGGGAGCATTGATTGGGCCAACATGGAACAGGCACTTCCGCCCCGCGATCCATTAGCAAACCTGCTCACTGCTCAGCAGAGGCGCGAGAACTTGGAACTCCTTGCGAAGTCTAGCGAGGACAGTCGGCGTGCGGAGGAGGCGAAGCTGGAAGCGGCGAAGCTGAAAAGCGGTGTCCCCATTCCGCCACCCATGGTCCCGATGGACGCAATTCCGATGGAGGTTGCAATGAAGAGCGATACCGCCACCGTCGCCTTACATTTTCTCGTGGACCCATATCTTCCGAGCAGGTGCGTGGTTGGCTTCTTCGGGCGCGGCAGCACCGCCAAGTCGTCGTTCGTGGCCACAATGGGAGCTGACATTAGCGACCGCGCTTCAACCCTCTGGATCAGCGTTGAAGAGCCTAGCGACTGGATCAGGGTGCGGCACATGAAGATGGGCGGCGTGGAAGGCACCATGTTCGTCGTGACCGCCGCACCTCAGAAGGCAGATGCACAGGGGCGCACCATCGGGTCCAGCATCGACGTGTATGAGCATCTGGAGCCAGCAATCCAGAAGGCGAAGCACGGCGCGGACACCATGTATGTGCCGCCGCGCCCGCTCAGGCTGGTCGTGCTGGACACGGCGGTTGGCCTGACGGGTTGGAGGAAGGGGGAAAGCCCGAACGACGACGCCTCGGTGAAGCGCCTGCTGGCATACCTGCAAGGTGTGGCCGAGCGGTATGACGTCACCATCGCCATCATCGGTCACTCGAATAAGGGGAAGCACGAATACTTCGCTGACACCGTGGCGGGCGCGTCCGCTTGGACCAATTCGCCGCGTCTGTCGTTCGTCCATGCCCGCGACATTCGGGAGGAGCACGCCAACGTGATGCGGGTGGCGAAGTCGAACCTGACCACACGGTTCACGACGCTCTACAGCACCGAGCCGGTCCACACCCTTCACGAACGGGCGGAGGGTGCGAACTCGGTGCTGGTCCGCGTCAATGTCGGTTTGACGGTTTGGGGCGAGGACGAGTCTATGGAGGTGTTCGACGACGCGACCCGCAAGCCGCAGGAGGATGGCGAGGGCGGGGGCAAGAAGGAAAGTCTCGTCATGAAGGTCGTGAACGCGTTAGTGCAGGCGGTCTACCAGAGCGGCCAGCCGGTGACGCGGGATGCGGTGCATGAACTGATCGGCAGGGAAATCAGTCGGCGTGAGTGGAGCAAGGTGGACGACCAGCTACGCCTTGCCGCCTTCAACTATGGCGTCGTCATTGAGGCGGGCGCGCAGAACAAGGTGCTTTACCGGAAGCGAGACGGGTAGAGCTGTTACATTCGCCCCCTATGACCACAGCCAGTAACAACGGTAACAGTTGTTTGATAATTTCTAACTTTTAGATCCTCGCTGTTACCGATGTTACCGTTGTTACCACCATTTGCCTCTAGGGGCTCATGTAACAGCGGCCTCGGTGTCAGTTAAGCTTGCTTGCCTTGTGGTCATGCCCATAGAACGTCCCCGTTCAGACGGGGGAATGTGACGTGGCAGTAATCGTGATCGCGCTTTGGATTGGTTCAGCAATCGCAGGTTGGAACCTGTTCTGGCCGTGGCTGGTCGTTCCCGTCGCGGTTATCGGCCTGCACGTTATGCGCGTCATGGGGACCATGCGTGCCGCGCGTGAGCGCAACGGTCTGCCGCTGTCGGGGCGCCCGGGCACGTCGATGGCGGGTGCGAACGTCCAGCTACTTGTGGTCACACTGCTCCAGCACGCCGCCATCTTCGGTGCCGCCGCTGGTGTCCATTGGCTCTTTCGTTGATGTAGGGTGTGTATAGTTCTGCGGGCTGAAACGTCTCGTTAAACTATACACACCATACATCTCGGCATGAGCGAAGAGATGCCTGAATTCTTCATGCCGCCGCGCCCGAAACCCAAACCGGGTTCGCTGCCGATGAACCCGCAACCAAAGAAGGTGGAGGAGCCTTGCTGGGACGGGATCGACCCTGCCGTGCGCGCCGAGCGCGAGAAATGGTGGGCGGAAATAGACGCACGTCTAGCGGACCCCGAAGTTCAAGCTAGGCTTGAAGCTAGTCGTTTGGAAGCGCAGAGCGCGCCGCCGCCTTGGGGTGGGGAGCCTGCGGAACCGCTCAAGCACAAGAAGCCTGATACGACCAATCTCAAGAAGCTGAAAGCCGCCCGCAAGAAGGTGGCGGAATATAGCGCCATCCTAAGGAGCGACGCGTTTGACGACTGGGTGCGCCGCTGCACGGAGATAGCTGCACAGCCTCGCGAATGGACCCAAGCGGCTCTGCTCTATGAGAGCTATTTGCGCCATGCCAGAACATATGGCGCGAACCGGAATGACAAGCGCCTCGCCAAGCAGGAACTCGCGACCGAAACCGCTTGGGGTAAGATGATGGGGTCGCTGTTCGATAGGAAGCGCAAAGCGGGCGGGAACTTTTACCCCCTGCGGCTCAAGCGAGACGCATAGGGCAGGCCGCACCGCGCCGCGCTGGGGCGTGAAAGCACCGCCGCCGCCACCTATGCTCGGGCAACCCCCTGTCACCGCTGTAGCGACGGCGCAGCGCACCGCGCCCGTGTGGTCATCACGCCCAAATCGCCGGCAGGCAAATGTCCCGTTTGACGGCCACGATAGGTCATGAACTGCTAAGGGATTGTAATAACATAATTTCGCTTGTTTCGATGCAAAGCACTCAGTTACCCATAAGCCTACCGTAACTTACATCCGAAAGTGTAGTTCGATATGGCCGACGATACCGACACCCGTATTTCGCCAACTCTTCATCCCGGCATCTCCGACGAGATTGCGGATTACGATGAGGACACGCGCCCTGTGCTTGGGCAGACCGAAACGGCGGTGAGTGAGGCCTTTCGCGCCTTGCAGTCCATCCATGACGCCAAGGCAGCAGCAGCGACCAATCCGACCTTGAACGAGTTTGCCCAGCTTATCGCGGTCGACAACCATGCCGAGAAGCTGATGACGAAGGTCTATGCGAAATGGTCGCATACGGTCGATGTGCTGAACAACAACATCGCCGCGATGGAGAAAGACCTCTACGCGCCCGTCGAGAGCAAAGCCTCCCGCACGATGGCGACTGAAATCCGGCAGCACTTCGCCCATCTCGAACAGGGGCCGCGCATGAACGCGCTGCGGAAGGCTATTGAGGCAGGCGACGAGACGACCGCGACCGCCGTGCTGGGCGCGCCCTGCTACCTGTCCGGTCTCGACCCTGAACTGCACGCCGAGTTCCTGCGCGACTGGCACAATGCCCAGCGCCCGGTTGATGCGAAGAAGATCCGTGCCATGCGCGCCGCTGCCGACATGCTGAACGAGCGATACAAGCTGCTGACCACAGCGCACCGCGATGCGGTCGGCGTCATCGAGCAGACCGAGGAGGGCCGACGCGGCGAGAAGATCGTCGTTCGGATTTGGACGCCAGCTCAGGTTCGGGAGCGCGTAAAAGCTGCAAATGAGCCTTTTGCTGTGCCGGTCTGAGCCGCTGTTCTAAACAATCATTGGATTAGTTCAGATGGACCGCCACATCGCACCTTGGGAGCAGGGGTTCCAGACCGTCACTGCCCCACCGCCCGCACCGCCCATTCCCAAGCCGCCCGCTGACCCGCCGGGGAACCCCGCATGGACGAAGGGAACATCGGGGAACCCCAACGGCCGACCCAAGGGCAGGCCCGACCGCCGCCTTCTCGCCACCGAGCAGATGCTGGACGAGATGCGCAATATCGTCGCCGTGTTGGTCGGCAAGGCGCTCGAAGGCGATTCCAACGCTGCCAGCATCGTGCTGTCGAAAGTGATGCCCAGCCTCAAGGCGCAGCAAGAGCGGGTGCATTTCGACCTCGATACCGATGCGCCGATTAGCGATCAGGTCGCCCAGGTGTTGCAGGCGGTAAGTGAGGGCAAGCTGGCCCCCGATGTCGGACGCCTGATCTGCGACAGCATCGGCGTCCTCGCCAACGCGCGCGGCATCGAAGACCTTGAAGCCCGGATGGCGAAGTTCGAGGCCGATAATGGGTGAGCGTGCAATCGACACAAATTGCGCCGCTTGCAGAAAAGCCGAGTGCGACCGGCCCGCCCGACAGATTGACCCCTAGGGAGACCCGACCATGACAATCATCAACACGGCGCGGAACCGCGTCTATGCCTGCGAGCCGCAACCCGACGATGTGCTGGTGCAGGTAGGATGGAAGGCACCGCATGACGATGGGGTGCATCTGCGCAGCGTCACCCTGCCGTGCCAGCCCATCAGCGACTATCAGGAACTGGTGGATTGGGCGGTGGGCATCGCGGACCAGATGGCGCACCCGCTCTATGTCGTCCCGCTCAGCCATAACGACATTCTCCGCACCGACCGCTGGACGCCATATGCCCAGATGCTCGCCAACCTGACGGATCAGGAGCGCGGGGAACTGCGGCGCGATGTGGTCAACAGCATGTGCGAGATCATGCGCGACTGTGACGACTGGCAAGTCCGGGCCGACGCCCATGACGTTCTCACTCAACTGAAGGTGATCCACCATGCCTGACCAAGACGCAGACCTGAAAGCCGATACCCCCGCTGCGGAGCGCAAGCGCACGAGGCTCCAGAACGAGGAGGACAACCGCAAGGGCATCCTTCGCAATCATTTCCGTGGGCGCGTGCTAGAGGAGGCTGACGATGAAAGCTGACCTGCCCCTTGCGGAGCGCCAGCGCCGCGAGGCGGAAGACTGGCAGGCGATGCGCGCTGCACTGGTCGGTCGCCATGTCGAGGTGCTGGACCAGCACTATGCCATCGAGGCCGCGCAGATCGCGCTCGACGTTCGGACGGCTCCGGTGTTCCGGGAGTTGGCTGGGCGGTTCCGAGGCTGACCACATGAGCCTCCGCCTCAACGTCCGTGCAATGGAGCGCAGGCTTGCGA
>JASGGS010000060.1:0-20700 GCA_047602685.1 Sphingobium sp. | reverse complement strand
TGCCGCTTCGCGGCGCATCCAACATCTCTGCGCCCTTTGCGCCTCTGCGCGAACAAAACCCCCTTCTTCTTTCGATCTGAGACCCGATCCCACCCCATGACGTTCCGCCGGAAAACCCTCGCCCTCCTGTTCGCCCTCGCCTTGCCCGGCGCCGCATGGCCGAGCGGCCTGATCGACAATGTGAACGGCATCACCACCGGCGCCGACGGGCGGATCGTGCGTTTCAACGCACTGCTGCTCGACAAGGACGGCAAGGTGGAGAAGCGCCTCCTCGAGAAGGACAAGCGGCCCAAGCAGCTCGACTATCGCTTCGACGGCAAGGGGATGACGCTGATCCCCGGCTTCGTGGACGCGCATGCGGATGTGATGCGCCTCGCCGTCGCCCTGCTCTCGCTCGACCTGTCGGGCGCGGCATCGGTGGAGGATGCCGCCGCGCGCGTCTCCGCCTATGCGGCGGAGGGGCGGCGCTGGATATTGGGCTATGGCTGGGATGCGAGCCGCTGGCCGGAGGGAAGCGCGCCGAGCGCGGCCGCGCTGGACCGGGCGGCGCCCGACACGCCCGTCTGGCTGATCGATGCGGGCGGCGAGCAGGGCTGGGCCAACAGCGCCGCGCTGAAGCTGGCGGGGATCACCGGCGCCACGGCGCAGCCCGCGGGCGGACGCATCGTCATGGCAGGCGGCAAGCCCACGGGCATATTGGCCGGCACCGCCATGGACCTGATCGAGAAGGTCGTGCCCAAGCCCGCGCCCAAGGACCTCGACGCCGCTTTCCTGAAGGCGCAGGCCGCCTATCTGTCGCGCGGGCTGACCGCCGTGGGCGACATGGGCGTCAACATCGCCGACTGGCAGGCGCTGCGCCGCGCGGGCGACCGGGGCGCGCTGCGCCTGCGCATCATCGGCTATACGACGACGGTGGACGATCTGCCGCTGGTGGCCGGGCCGCAGCCGACGCCCTGGCTCTATGACGGACGCCTGCGGCTGGCGGGGGTGCATTTCACGCTGGACGGCGATGTCGGCGCGCGCCGGGCCTGGCTGAACGCCCCCTATGCCGATGCGCCGGGCGCGAGCGGGGAGCCGCTGCTGCACGACACGCGCCTGCGCAATCTGATGAGCCGCGCCGCGATGGACAGCTTCCAGATCGTGCTGGACGCGCATGGCGACCGGGCCGTGACGGAAGCGGCCAGCGCCATATCCGAAATGGGCCAGACCTATGCCGCGCGCACGCGCTGGCGCATCGACGGGGCGGACCTCGCCTCGGTGAGCGACCTGGCGGGCCTGCCCGCCGACCGCCTGTCCATCACCGTCAGCCCGGAAGCGATCGGCGACGCGGGCGCCCTCGCCCGCCAGCGGCTCGGCCCGGTCGCGGACAGCAAGGCGCATGGGTGGAAGGATCTCGCGACCGGCCAGATCAGCCTCGCCTTTGCCGGGCGCGGCCCGTTCACGCCGCTCGCCCCGCTGGAGGCGATCCGCATCGCCATGACGCGGGAGACGGCGGCGGGCCAGCCCTTTTCCGGCTGGCGCCCCGAACAGCGGCTGAGCTTTGCGGAGGCGTTCCGCGCGGCCACGGCGGGCGGCGCCGCCGCGCTGGGCGCGGACGGCCGTTTCGGTACGCTGGCGCCGGGCGAATATGCGGACTTCCTGCTGCTCGACAAGGATATCGAACTGGCGCAGCCCGCCGACCTGCCGCGGATACGCGTGCTGGAGACGTGGATTGCCGGGCGGAAGATCGTGCTGGAGGGGAAGAAGTAGCCGCTCGCCCGGCCCCATCGCGGAGACTGGCCCCGCATGCGGGAAAGGGTTAGGATCAGGCATATCCATCCGCCGCCTTTCCTTGCGTTCGAACAGCGCCCGGGGTGCATCGGCGACCGGAGCGCGGGCGATCGGCGCCCTGGCATGGGGTTCGCTGGCCACCGGCGCCGCAGCCATTGGGGCATTGGCCATAGGCAGCCTGGCGGTCAGGCGCGCCCGGTTCGGGCGAATCGAGATCGGCACGCTGGTCATCGATCGGCTGGAGGCAGGAGGCGAGCGGCAAGAGGCGCCGGCGTCCATCACCCCGATCCGCGCCGTGCCCGGCAAGGGGGATGTTCTGGAAGGGCTGCTGCTCGACCGTGTGCGGAGGCTGGAGGGGAACGCGGCCGGTTATGCGGTCAGCCGTTCTCTCCACGATCCCGACCTCTTCTTCCTTCACGGATCGCGGGACGGCGGGGAACAGCCGCATGGGCAATGGATCGCGGACCTTCGCGATCATATCGCCGAACCCGGCGGGGACTGACCGGCATCCAGCCTTTCAGCGCAGGAAGCCGCGCAGCTTGCGGTGTCGGGCATGGCGATGCCGTATCGCGCGCGACAGCTTCTTGCCGCCGACCTTCGCGCCGATCACGGGCGCCGCGCATTCCAGGCGCTCCAGTTCCGCACGCAGGCTGTCGAGCCACGGCCCCTGGCTGATGATCGGACTGACCTGATGGACGCCCAGCGCCCAGAACTGGCGGCGATCCATCAGTTCGACGCTGTGATGGGCGCACAGGTCGCGCACCTCCTCCTCGTCCATGGTCATGAGGGACAGCATGGCGGGGCGGGACGGCCGCCCCTCGTCGAAACGGACGAGATCGGTCATGAAATAGCCGCCGCGCAGATCCACCAGCACCGCATCCGCCTTGCTCGCCCGCATGGCCGCCAGGGTGCGGGCATAGGGGCGCACATGCTCCTCGGTCGTAACGAGCAGCCAGGCGGCCGCGACGATGCTCAGGGCACTGCCCGCCCAGATGAGGCGCATCGGACGCCGCCCGTCGGGCGACAGGACCGTCCAGCCATAGCCCGCCAGCAGGCATAGCGCGCCCACCGATCCGTGCATGTAGCGGAAACCCCAGCCATAGCCCTGATAGAGCGCGGTGGCGAAGCCTATGACGACCGTGCCGATCAGCGGCAGCACGATGGGCGTGTTCCGCCAGCAGAGCCGCAGCGGGCGCAGGCGCGCGGCGGCCAGCGCCGCGAGCGGCAGCAGCAGCACATTGTTCCAGGCGATGAGCCGCGCGACATTGAACAGGGGCTGCCATTTCTCCAGCCGCCCGAACAGGCTCATCACCTTGTCGTCCACGTCGGGAGCGCCACGAGCAGGGCCTCCATCGGGCGGTCCCAGCACATGGGCGAGCAGCATGGGCCAGAGCTTTGCCCAGAGCAGCACGGCGAAGCCGAGCGCCCCCGCCTGCGCCGCCGCCATGGCCCAGCGGTGGCGCAGCAGCAGCCAGCCGATGAAAGGGGCGGCGAAGAGGATAGGGAAATGCCATTGGTGGAGGCCAGCCGCCAGCACCAGCACAACCGCCGCCAGCGCCCCGGCCACCCGGCCGTCGCGTAGGACCAGCGCCAGCCAGATCATGTTGAGCGCGAAATGGCTGGTCATCGCATAGGGCGTCATCGCCGTCGCCACGAGCTGGACGGAAGTGAGCGCGAGGATCATCGTCACTGCCCGCGCATCGCGTCGATCCGGGAACAGCCGCTTCGCCACGTCCCACAGGGCGACAAGGCCCGCGCCGAGGATGAGCGGGGAGGCCCAGTCGGGATCGCCTAGCCGGACGAACAGCGCGCGGATCGCGGCATGAACAGGCAGATAGATGCTGGTCCAACTGCGCGCCGCGCCATAGGGGCTGAAGAATTCCGGCATCATCGCGCGGGCATGGGGCAGCCATTCAGCGGGAATGGGCCAGCCGATGCGCCCCTGCGCGAAATAGGACGCGGCCAGTTCCACCATCACCTCGTCACGGGACGCGCTGTATCCGTGGAAAACGATGTCACGCCCGATCCGCGCCGCCATGACAGCCAGCACAGCCGCCAGCGCGATGGCCCAGCCGGACGGGACGGAGGGCGCCCCGGCGCCCTGCCGCCGGTCGATGGGGATGAGCGCGATCAGGCCCAAGGCCATGCCGATCAGCACCGGCATGTCCTGCTTCATGAACAGATATTCGGGCAGCGGCACCGTCCGGTCGGGCAGCACATACCAAGCCCATGTGGCCGCGTCCCACAGGAGATAGAACAGCACCCCTGCCAGAAGCATCGGCCAGGCGGCGCGCGCGGGGCCGTTGCCGGCCAGACCTTTTCCCGTCATGCGGTGACGACCTCACCCCGTTCGCTCAGCAGCCCGTCACGCACGAACAGCCCATCCATCTCCACCAGCAGCGGGAAATGCCCCTTGTTGTTGGCAAAGAAGGCGTTGGGAGAAAAGCCCTTTTCCGCGAGCAGTGCGATCATCTCCGCATAACCCGTCGCCCCGGCGTAGAGGGGACGCACCGCCAGTTCCGTCTGCACGCCCGCCATATGGGCCAGCGCAGCGCCCGCCCCCTCGCAGACGGAGCGGTCATGCCCCTGCGTATCCATCTTGAGGAAGGGGGTGGAGAGGCCATGTTTCGCGACCAGTTCCGGCCAGCAGCTTTCCAGACGGCGCGTCCGCACCTCCACCGTGCGGGTGACGAGGTTGCGGCTCTGGAACAGGTCGTCCAGCCCCTCTGCCGGGGCGTTGAGGGAACTGAACTGGTCGGCGGCCATGATGTTGAAGCCCGCAGTGCCGTCCGTGTCGGACAGGGCGACATTATGGGCATGCCAGCGCGGATCGCCCGCCGCCGCCTTCTCCAGCGCCGCGAACACGGTGGGATTGGGCTCGAAGCTGAGGATCGTGCCCGTAAAGCCCACGTCGCGGCGCAGCATGCCCGCATATTGGCCCGCATTGGCGCCCACGTCGATCACGCAGTCCACGCCGAAATGGCCGAGGAAGCGGCGCAGGGCCATGATCTCCGGATATTGATGCTGCCGCCCGGCCAGCGCCAGCCGCAGCGCCAGCCAGCGCGCCTTCGCTTCCCGGCCGTAGCGGCTCATGCCTTCACTCCCCGGCTCCGCGCCCTGTCCACGGCGCGCCGATAGGCGGCCTCGGTAAGGGCGGCCGCTTCATCCCATGATCCCAGTTCGCGGCCCAGCGCCCGTGCCGCCTGTCCCGCCCGTTCGCGAAGCGCCGCGTCCGCGACGAGGGGGCGCAGCGCATCGGCCAGCGCTGCCGCATCGCCTGTGGGAAACCGGGACACGGCGCCTTCCGGCAACCGTGCGAACATGCCGCAATCGCTCGTGACCATGGCCGCGCCATAATGGCAAGCGGACAGAAAGGCACCGCTGGAATCGATATGACGATAGGGAAAGGCCAATATGTCCGCCCGGCGCAGATGCGCGTCCAGCCGCGGCTCCGTGAGGAAGCCGAGATCGAGGATCAGCCGCTCGCCATGACCCGCCGCGCGGACCCGCTCCAGCAGCAGGTCGATGGCCATGAAGGGCTGGCCCGCCACGGCGAGGTCGAAATCCGCGCCCTCCCCCCACAGGCCGAGCGCCGCCTCGATGAGGAGGTCGAAGCCCTTATAGGGCTTGATCGTGCCGAAAAAGGCGATGCGAGGGCGCGTGGAGGACGGCAGGGCGGCGAGGTCCGCCGCGCCCGCCGCCGCCAGCGCCATGGGCGGATGCGGCACGATGGCAACAGGCGCGTCCACGCCCCGCGCCTCCAGCACCGCCCGCGTCTCCTCGCCATGGACGATCAGCAGGTCGAAGCGTGACAGGAGGTCGAAATACCCGCTGCCCTGCATCGCCTCCTTGGCGCCGTCGCCATGATAGGGACGCGCATTGTGGACGGTGTGGACGAGCGCATGGCCGCGCCGCAGCCGCCGCAGCCAGTGGGCGTCGGCCATGGCGAAGGGCAGCCATTGCCAGTGGACCGCCGCCGCCCGCCCGAACACGGTCCGAGATCCGGCCAGCGCGTCGAGAAGATAGTCCGCCGCCTTCGCCGCCTGCTTCACCTTGCCGCCGCCGGACAACGCCTCGCTCAGGCGGAAGAAGCGCGGATGATAGGCATAGCCTTGGGGCGCGATGGCGTCGGTGGCGCGGAGCGGGCGCCCCGCCAGCGCCACCTCATGCCCGCGCCGCGCCAGCGCGCCGCAGAGCGCATCGTCATAGCGGCCCGTGAACAGCGACGGATCGGCCATCACCACCCTCATGCGCGGACGAGCCCGCGCAGCATCCGCGCATGGACGAAAGCGATGACGACATGGGTCGCGGCATAAAGGCCCGTGAAACAGAGCGCGAGGGGTTGGCCCGTGGCCTGGGCCAGCCAGGCGGCGCAGGGAACGCTGAGCAGCGAGAGGGCAAGGAAAGCAAGGCTGGGCGGCAGCAGCGCGCCGAAGCGGCCGAAGCCGTTATGCACATAGGTGGAGACGCACAGCCATGCGAGACCGAGGAGCAGCAGCGCGAGCAGCGCCAGCTCCGCCGGTGTCAGAGCCGCCTTGCCCGCGAACAGCAGGTTGGACAGCATGGACCCCAGCGCGACCAGAAACAGCCCCAGGCCCGCCGCCGCCGCCAGCGACAGCCGTTCCAGCCGGGTGACGATCTGGCGCGCGCGATCCATCCGGCCGTCATGCCACGCATTGGTCAGGCGCGGCAGCCCCGCCTCCACGAGCGCCCGGATCATCGCCGTCAGCGCCCGCGATATCTTGAAGACGAAATCGAAGACCAGCAGCGGCCGGGGATCGTGCGTCACCGCCGCCATGCCGAAATAGGGCGCGTTATAGGCGGCCACGTCCGACAGGGTGAGCGCCATGGTCGCGCCCATATCGCGCATATAATCGCGCCGCACGACGCCGAACATGCCCGCCCCCGGCAGCCAGTCGCGCGCCCGCATGCCCGTCGCGCGGTGGACCACCCCCAGCCCGAGGAGGAGCGCCATCGCCGCCAGCAGCAATTGCGCGCAGACCGACAGCAGGATGGGCAGGCCCGCCAGCGCCGCCATCAGCAGCGCCAGCGACATCACGCGCCGCGCCGCATCGATCAGTTCCCAGAGGAGATTATGGTCGAGCGCCGCCAAGGCCCGCTTAGCGAATATGGCGAAGATATTGGCGCTGGTGAGAAGGTAGAAGGCGATGAACAGGCCCGGCCGCCGCGTGCCGATATGCCCGGTCGCCAGCCCCCCGCCGATAACCAGCGCGCCCAGGAGGACGACAGCGGCCATGAAGGCGAACAGCATCGCCATGTCGCGCGGCCGGAAACCGTCCGGCGCTCCCGCCCCCTCGGCCAGCCGATATTTGCGCAGGCGCGCATAGAGTATGCCGGAAAAGCCGAAATCGGCCGAGACGGTGAAGTTGGCCAGCGCCACCAGGATCAGGAAAGCGCGGAATTCGGCGATCGGCAGCAGCCGCACGAAGACGAAGGTGACGGCAAAGCCCCACAGCATGGCGAGGCCCACATTGGCGAGCTTGAACAATGCCAGGATGCGCGCATTGCCCTCCAGCCTGCCCAGCGGCCCTTGCGTCACCGGCGTGCCCGAAACAGCACATCGTCCATGCCCATGCGATGCAGGTCGTCCCGCGGCAGGTCGCGCGCGGCGACGACATCCACCTCCAGGCCCGCCGCCGCGATCCGGTCTGAAAAGTCCATGCCGTACTGGCGCACATGGTCCCACTGGCCGAAGCGCCGCTCCCGCTCCCGGCCGGACAGGTCGGGCGGGCCGTCCTCCGACGGACGGTCCCACAGGGGCACGATCAGCCATGCCTCGCCCCCCGGCTTGAGCGCGCGCGCGATGTTGGAGAGGACGAGGGCGTCGTCCGGCACATGCTCCAACACATGGCTGGCATAGATACGGTCGAAGCGCACCGTGTCGCTGAAGCTCATGAGGTCGACCTTCTGCATGCCCGCGACGTGATAGCGCGCCGGATCGATGTCGGCGGGCACATAGTCGCCCGCCGCGTCGCGGAAGCGGCGCACGAGGCTCCCCTCATTGGGTGCGCAGTGGAGGACCGCCGCGCCGTCCGGCACGGTGATCCGGCCCCGGTCGAGCAAATAGTGCATCAACCGCTCGCGCGGCGACGATCCGCAGGCCGGGCACCCCCAGTCGCGCGCGTCGCCATAGCGGAAGAAGCCGGGAATATCCGCGTCGCAGGCCGGGCAATGCCGGTTGTCTGGCGCGCCCGCGAAGCTGCGGATCGCCAGTCCGACGCGGGACGCATGCTTGCCCGCAGCTTTGAGGACACGTTGCGCGGTAATCATCTCGTCAGGCGCCTTTCCCTGCGTCTTCTTGCCCGTTCCGGGACTTGGCCGGTGCCCAGAGGGTGAAATCCCGCCCCCGTGCGGCAAGGATAATGCCACGAAGCGTCGCGACATAGGCCAATATGATGTCCGTGACCGCCGCCAGCGGCCCCTTGCGCGCCCCGAAGCCGATGGCGAGGAGGCCGCCGCCGATCAACACCAGTCCCGCCGCCGCGAGCCAGCTCCAGCGCGCCACGATGGAGAGCGCGGCAAGGCCGCCCGCCGTGATCCACGCCGCGCCGAACCAGCGCACGATCTTGCGGCTGTTATATTTGAAGTGGTCGATCCCGGTCATCCGGCGAAGCCGCGGGCGCAGATGGACATGGGTGTGCCAGGCGCGAGCGGCGATGCGTATCTTGCGCCGCATCTCGTCCTCCCGGCTGGCCACCATGGTCTCCCGCGCGATCACGTCCCGCGCCTTGACGAGACGCTGGCCCGCGAACACGACCGCCATGGAGACGGTGAGGTCGTCCAGCACGTTGTCCGGGAAATCGGGATAGAGATTGCGCCGCACGGAGAAGATGGAGCCGTCCGCCCCCATCACGTTCCCGGTGCGCGATTCCCGATCCTTCAGCGCCTCCTCGATGCGCCAGTAGAGGCCGCCGACCCGCGCGGAGGAACTCGCCCCCTCCCCGTCATAGCGCAGCGAGCCGAGGACGCCGCCGACCTTCCAGTCGACATAATAGCCCAGCAGCCGCTCCACCGCATCCGGTTCCAGCGTCACATTGGCGTCGGTGAAGATCAATATGTCGCCATGGGCGCGGTGGGCCAGCGTCTTCATCCCCCGCGCCTTGCCCGCCCGGCCGGGACCATGGACGACCGTCAGCACATCCGCCGCCGCGTCCAGCAGCGCCGCCGTGGCATCGGCCGAACCATCGTCATAGGCCAGTATCTCAAGGTCGGGATGCCGGGCCTTGAGCACGCGCAGATTGGCGATCTTCGCCGGGAGGGCGGCCGCCTCGTCATAGGCGCAGAAGAGGAGGCTCGCGCTCGGCAGCGTGTCCGCCGCATGGGCGCGCACCACCGGCTGCTCCGGCAGCAGCTTCAGGATCATCGGATAGAAGAGGAACGGCCAGAGCAACAGGATGATGCTGATGACCAGGACAGCGACGGCGATGGTCATGCAACCGTCCCCTGCATCATACCGGCGAGGCCCGAAAGCATCGGGGAGCGGGAGAGGCCCCAGCCGTCGGCGATCCGACGGAAATCAGAAGGCATTGTCGTGGGCAAGCACGCGCAATGTCGCCGCGATGATCCGCAAATCGCGCCAGATCGACCAGTTGGTGACATATTCGAGATCGGATTGCAGGCGATTGACGAGATCCTCATGCCGGTCGGTCGGCCCCCGATGCCCACGCACCTGCGCAAGGCCGGTCATGCCCGGTTTGATGCAATGCCGCGCCCAATAGCGGTGATCGACCTCCCAGTACAGGCTGTCGGCGGCTTTTGCGGCGGGTGCATGCGGACGCGGGCCGACCATGCTCATGTCGCCCAGCAATACGTTGAAAAGCTGGGGCAGCTCGTCAATGCTGGTGCGGCGCAGCAAGTCGCCGACACGCGTCACGCGCGGATCGTTCTTCTGCGTCAGCCGGCTCGCGCGGGTGTCCGTCAGCGCATGATGCATGGTCCGGAACTTGAAGATCATGAAGGGCGCCGCATCCCGCCCCAGCCGCGCCTGGCGGAAGAAGACAGGCCCCGGTCCCGAAAGCTTCACCGCGATGGCCGCGGCCAGCAGGACCGGCGACAGAAGGATGATCGCCACACTGCTGATCACGATGTCAAACAGGCGCTTGAGCAGGCGGTCGCGAAATTCCAGCGGGCCGCTGGCGACGACGATGGTCGGATGATTGTCGAACTCGCCCACTTTCGCGGGGACGAAGCGGCGCATCTCCGGCACCAGTATCTCCGCCTTGGCCGAGAGGGAGGCGAGCGCGATCCCCCAGGCATCCATGCGGTCGCCCTCGCACGAGACCACCACCCGCTCCGCCGTGCCCACCACGGCGGCAAGGCGCGCGGCCGTTTCCGCATCATGGGCGGTGGGGTCCAGCCCGGCGGCGCGCGCGTCCACGACGTCCACCACCTCCGCCACATCGTCCCCCTCGAACGGCACGCCGTCCTCGATCAGGATGGTGAGATGGGGGGTCTCGCCCACGATGCTGCGCGCCATCCGGTCTGTCAGCCGCCGCGCCCAGACGAGGCCGCCCGCGCTGACCGCCAGTCCGACCATGAAGGTCAGGCGGGACAGGCGTTCCGCGATCTTGCCGAAATAGACGATGATCAGCATCAGCATCACCGCCTGCCCTAGCGCAAACAGCGCCTTGCGCGCCCCGCCGCGCCCATTGCCCATGGCGCGCAGGCCGTAGACGCCGCCATTGATGGCGAGGAGGACGTAGACGGGCGCGATCATGGCGAACATGATGAGGCCGTGCGGCTTGCCCGGCTCGCCCATGATCCGGCCCAGCACGGCCGCGTTGGCGAGCGCGAAGGACACCGCCAGCACGGCGATGTCGACCAGGATCGACAGGATGTAGAGGCGCAGCCGCGCCGCCTCCCGCGAATATGCCCTGGATGCGCTGCTGGAAACGGGGCCGCTCATGGAGGGCGCGCCTATGCCTCGGCAGGGCGGGCGTCAACGGGGATATGGGCCGCGCGGAAAAGAATATGGAGAGGTGAGGGAAATGGCCGCGATTTCCGGTCACCCACAGCGCCGCATCAAGGGAGACCCCCGCCTGCGTCGGGGTGAGCCGCCCCCTTCAGATCACCGCATCCGCCACCAGCTTGGCGCCCAGCAGGATCATCAGCACATAGATCAGGCGGTAGAATTTCTCCGCATCGATCCGCCGCACCAGCCGTACCCCTGCCAGGGTGGAGAGGAAGGCGACCGGCATCAGCATCGCCGCAGCCTTTAGATTTTCCGCCGTGAACTGACCCAGCGCCACATAGGCGGGCACCTTGATCCAGTTCATCACGGCAAAGGCAATGGCGGTCGTGCCCACCAGCACGTCGCGCGGCAGGCGGCGGGGCAGCACCCACATCTGGAAGGGCGGCGAGCCGGCATGGGCGATCTGGCTGGCGAAACCGGAGGCCGCGCCTAGCAAAGTGCCCAGCCATTTGGGGGAATTGGACGGCAGGACGGGCGCCTCCCCCCGTTCCAGCCAGAGCCGGTGCAGGCCGAAGACCATGGAAATGCCGCCCAGCGTGCCGAGGATCGCCGCTTCCGACACGGCCGAGGCATAGACATAGCCCAGCGCCACGCCCGCCGCCATGCCAGGCAGCATCACGGCCAGCACCGTCCGGTCCCAGCTATGGCGAAAGGCCCAGACGCTGACCGCATCCTGCGCGATCAATATGGGTAGCAGGATCGCCGCGCCGCGTAGCGGATCGATGCCCATGGCCATGATCGGCATGGCCAGCGCTCCCAGCCCCGCGAACCCGCCCTTGGCGAGGCCCGAGACGATGACGGCGACGATGGCGAAGGCATAATAGAGGAACGGATCGGTCACGGCGCCCTTACTAGGCGACGAAATCCCCAGCGGCCATGCCCTCTCCCATGAGACTGTCGAAAGGGCGCGCGGCTGCGCCTCATAGGATCACCCCGCCTTGCGCAACGGCTCCGGCGTCAGGGGATGCGGCTGGTCCGGCCAGATGCCGCGGCTGTCATAGACCGCCTTGTCGATGCGCTCGTCCAGCGGCACCGACTTGAAGACATCATGATCGACCAGCACCACGAAGACGCCGCAGCGTTCGATGGCTTCGTCAATATCGATCAGTTCCACCTGGCTGCCCGCGAATTCCATGGGCAGGCCCTTGGCATAAGGCTCCACCAGCTTGAGGCGGCGACCGTAACGCCGGGCGAGCGCGGCGGCGACCTTGACGGCCGGACTTTCGCGGAAATCGTCGATATTCGGCTTGAAGGCGAGGCCGAGGCAGGCGACGTCCGCGTCGGGGCGGGTGTCGATCAGCTTCGACGCCTGCTCTATCACATAGTCGGTCTTGGCCTCGTTCACTTCCCGCGCGGTGCGGATGATGCGGGCATTTTTCGGGTCGCCATGGACGATGAACCAGGGATCGACCGCGATGCAGTGGCCGCCGACGCCGGGGCCGGGCTGGAGGATGTTGACGCGCGGATGGCGGTTGGCCAGCCGGATCACGTCCCACACGTCGATGCCCATGCCGTCAGCGATCACGCTGAGTTCATTGGCGAAGGCGATGTTGACGTCGCGATAGCTGTTCTCGACCAGCTTCACCATCTCCGCCGAACGCGCCGTCGTGGTGATGCACTCGCCGCGCACGAACTGGCGGTAGAAGGACAGCGCCTTGCGCGCGCAGCGGGGCGTGATGCCGCCGATGCAGCGGTCGTTATTGACCAGCTCGATCAGGATGCGGCCGGGCAGGACGCGCTCCGGGCAATAGGCGATGGCGATTTCCGCGCCCCCATTGCCATTGCTGCCGGGCAGGCCGGGCATGCGCAGGTCGGGGCGCATCCTCTGGAGCTCGTCGCGCATCGCCTCCGTCGTGCCGACGGGCGAGGTGGATTCGAGGATGACGACATTGCCCGCCCTGAGCACCGGCGCGATGGTGCGCGCGGCGGCGAGGACATGGCTGATATCCGGCGCATGATCCTCGCTGACCGGGGTCGGCACGGCGATGACGAAGACGTCCGCCTCCTCCACCGCCAGCGACGCGCGCAGGAGGCCGCGCGAAACGACACCCTGCACGAGGCCGTCGAGATCGACCTCCTCGATATGGATGCGGCCCGAATTGACCGTCTCGACCACATGGGCGCTCACGTCCACGCCCAGCACGCTCATGCCCGAGCGGGCGATCAGGGCGGCGGTGGGAAGGCCGATATAGCCGAGGCCGATAACGGAAACCTTCTGCTGTGCTTCGGGCATGTTGGAGTCCTGCAAGGAATGGTTACGCCCGTGCTTGCAGGAGAAAGCTGAAGATTCGGTTTGTGAGTGGGCGTTACAGCCTTTTCCTTCCTTCCCTCCCTTTCAGGAGTGGGTCGCCGCGTCCAAGCTGAAGGGCGGCTCGCTACGCTCGCACCCATCCCCAACCCCTCCCTGAAAGGGAGGGGAGTTAAGCGTCATCCCGCGATCACCCGCGCGATGCGCTCCGCCGCATGGCCGTCGCCAAAGGGATTATGCGCGCGCGCCATTGCCTCATAGGCATCCCGGTCGTCCAGGAGGCGCGTCAGTTCCGCCACGATGCGCGCGCGGTCCGTGCCGACCAGCCGGGCGGTGCCAGCCTCCACGCCCTCCGGCCGCTCCGTCGTCTCGCGCATGACGAGCACCGGCTTGCCGAGCGAGGGCGCCTCCTCCTGCACGCCGCCCGAGTCGGTCAGCACGATCTCGCAACGGTCGAGCAGCGCCACGAAATTCGGATAGTCGAGCGGGTCGATCATCGCGACATTGGCCAGGTCCGCCAGCGCATCGTCCATCACGCGGCGGACATTGGGATTGGGATGGACGGGAAAGATCACCGCCACGTCCGGCCGCTGCGCGATGTCGCGAATGGCGCCAGCGATCGCCTCCATGCCGCCGCCGAAATTCTCCCGCCGGTGGCTAGTCACGGCGATGACGCGCTTGCCCTCGAACGGCGCGGCGACGGGGGCGAAGGCGGCAGCGAGGCCCGGTTCCTCCGCGATGCGCGCGCGCGTGGCGAGCAGCGCGTCAATCACCGTGTTGCCGGTGACATGGATGCCCGCCTCGTCCCGGTTTTCCGCGCGCAGGGCGTTGGCGGCGGCCTCCGTGGGCGCGAAGTTCAGGTCGGCGATGCAGGCGACGACGCGGCGGTTCACCTCCTCCGGCCAAGGGTGATGAATGTCGCCGGAGCGCAGGCCCGCCTCCACATGGGCAACCGGGATCTTGCGATAATAGGCGGCGAGGCTGGCGACCATGGTGGTCAGCGTGTCGCCATGCACGACCACGCGGTCCGGCTTCTCCGCATCGAACACCCGGCCCAGTTCCACGATCAGCCGCGCGGTCAGGCCGTCGAGCGTCTGGTCCGGCTGCATGATGTCGAGGTCGATGTCCGGCACGATCCGGCTGATCTCCAGCACCTGATCCAGCAGTTCGCGATGCTGCGCCGTCACGCAGACGCGCGTGTCGATATCGGGATGCGCCTTCAGCGCATGGACCAGTGGAAACATCTTGATCGCCTCCGGCCGGGTTCCGAAAACGATGATGACCTTGTGCCGTGCCACGCCTGCGCCTGTCCTTTGCCGATAGCTGGCAAGCGCCATAGGGGAACAAGGTGAAGGCCCGGTAAAATATTGCAAATCATGGCTACCCGCGCCCTGTTCATTGACTCCGCCCGGCGCGGGTGCCAGCGTCCGGCCATGGTCAAGCAGCTTCGCCATCATGGGGGTCAGCTTCTCGCGGGCATTTAGCCCCGGTCCGGTGCCATGCGCCCCGGAGCCGGGGTGAGTTTTCCTGTCACCAGATCCCTTTGAGAGAGGCACCATGTCCACCAGCACCAGCACCAGCACTACCGCCATCCGTCGTCCCCGCATCCACATGATCGACAGCGAGGCCGACGCCCTCACCGATCTCGCCCTCGGCGTCGAGGATCGCCTGCCCGAGGTGAGCCGCCTGCTCCTTCAGGAAATCGGCCGCGCCCATGTGCAGCCGGCGGCAAAGGTGGCGGAAGATGTCGTCACCATGCATTCGACCGTGGAATTCACGGACGAGGCGACCGGCGCCCGCCGCACCGTGCAACTCGTCTGGCCGCGCGAGGCCGACATAGAGGCGGGCCGCATCTCGATCCTCACCCCTGTCGGCGCTGGCCTCATCGGCCTCAGGACCGGTCAGTCGATCCTCTGGCCCGACCGCAACGGGCGCAGCCGGACGCTCACCATAGAACGGGTCAGCCGCGCCGGATGACCGGAGGCGAGCGCCTCTTCACGCGGCTGCGCTCGCGGCGGCTGGTGGCCTATGCCGCCCTGCTGCTCCTCGCGATCGGTGTCGTGCAGGTGGCCGCCAGCCTGATCTTCTACGGCGCCATAGACCGCGAGACGTTGCGGGAGGACCATGCCCGGCGCGTCGCGGAACTGCTGGTCGTCAGCGACCGGGTTCATCATGTCGATCCGGCGTTGCCCCCGCGCATCATGACAACGCGCCACCTGACCGCCAGCCTGAGCCCCACGCCCGCCGTGACCCGTGTCGCCCGGTCCGAACCGATAGAGGAGATCACGCGCCACATCGTGACCTGGGAACCGGCATTGGCGAAGAAGACGCTGCTCCTGGCGGTCGAGCCGGGACGGCTCGGCCATCGCGATCTTGTCGGCTCCATGCGGCTTGGCGACGGGAGCTGGCTGAATTTCCGGTCGCAGGACATCTCGTCCAGTTGGCCCATCGCCTTGCGCGCCACGGCCATGACCCTGGTCATCACCCTGTTGTGCATCGGCGGCGGCCTGCTGGCCCTGCGTTTCCTCACCACGCCGCTGCGCGCCCTGTCGGATGCGGCGGAGGCGATCGGCAAGGGGCGGTCCATTGCGCTGCGCGAGCAGGGACCGGCGGACCTGCGGCACCTCGCCCGCTCGATCAATGACATGCAGGCGCGCATCACCGGCCTAGTCGAGGATCAGGCGCGCAGTTTCGAGGCGATCAGCCACGACCTGCGCACCCCCCTCTCCCGCCTCAAGATCGCGGCCGACTTCGTGTCGGACAGCGATATCGCCCGGCTCGTCGGATCGAGCGCGGACGAGATGGAAGCGCTTCTCATGTCGCTCCAGCAATTCCTGCGGGCGCAGCATCTCTCGGCCGATCCGGAGCCGGTGGACCTGACCCCCGCCATACGCGACCTGCTGGCCGATTTCGACGGCTCCCATGACCTGATCGCGCCGCAGAGCGCCGTGGTCACCACCTGGCGCGAACCGTTGCTGCTGGCGCTTCGTCCCCTGCTCGACAATGCGTTCCGGCATGGCGACCATGTGCGCGTCACCGTCGCGTCGGACGGCTATGACTGGACCGTCACCATAACTGACGACGGACCGGGCATACCGGACCAATATCTGTCCGCAATCCTCGATCCCTTCTTCCGCCTGGACGAGGCGCGGACGCGCGACACGGCGGGCTTCGGCCTGGGCATCCCGACCGCCAACCACCTGCTTGGCCGCTTTGGCGGCAAGCTCCATTTCTCCAATGCCGCGACGGGCGGCCTTGTGGTGCGAGTCACGGTGCCGCAGCCGACGCCGGACGAAGCGTGAGGGCCACGATCTCTTTTCAACTTTCTCGAACGATATCGCGCATTTTTTCCGGCTGTTGGAGGATACCGGCATGGGGCAGACCGGCATGGTCCCCTTCTTCATCCTTCGGGAGTCCCTGCCCATGAAGTCCTTCCCCGCCGTCCTCCTGCTCGCGGTTGCCGGTCTGTCCCTGCCCGCCGCCGTGCCGGCCCAGTCCAATGCTGACCCCGGCGCGGTCGAGGCAGGCAGCTACACGCTCGACAGCGCGCACACGCTCGCGCAGTTCAGCGTCGTGCATTTCGGCATCAATGATTTTTACGGCACTTTCCCCGGCGCCACCGGCACGCTCTCCATCGATCCTAAGAATCTCGCCACGGCAAAGCTCGACGTGTCCGTGCCCGTCGCCACGGTCTCCACCACCAACAAGGTGCTGGACGAGGAACTGGTGAGCGCCGACTGGTTCGACGCCGCCAAATTTCCCGCCATCCGCTTCGTCTCCACCAAGGTCACGCGCACCGGCCCGAAGACCGCCACCATCGCGGGCAACCTCACCCTGCATGGCGTGACGAAGCCCGCGACGCTCGATGCCACCTTCCAGGCAGCGGCCGTCAATCCGATGAAGAAGGTCTATACCATCGGTTTCAAGGCGACCGGCAGCATCAGGCGCAGCGATTTCGGGGTCAGCAAATATGTGCCCATGGTCAGCGACGAGACCGTGCTGACCATCACCGCCGCCTTTGAGAAGACGGCGGGCTGAAAGTTACAACAGAGCCGTAAAGGGTCGCGCGGGCGGCGTTTCCCGGAGACGGGAGGCGCCGCCCGCTTCTTGCCAGCCGGGGCTGGGTGGCCAACGGTCTTTCCCGCGAGTGCCGGAGCGGGTAGGATTGCCCGCATGATCCGCGAAATATTGAAGATGGGCGACCCCCGCCTGCTGCGCGTCGCCCGGCCGGTGGAGGATATCCATTATCCCGAACTCAGGGCCATCATCGCCGACATGTACGAGACGATGCACGCCGCCAACGGCGTGGGTCTGGCCGCGCCGCAATTGGGCATCGACCTGCGGCTCATGATCTTCGGCTTCGACGCCAATCCCCGCTATCCCGACCAGCCGCCCGTTCCCGTGACGACGCTCATCAATCCCTGGATCGAGATATTGACCGGGGAACGGGAAGATGGGTGGGAGGGCTGCCTCTCCGTCCCCGGCATGCGCGGCCTCGTGCCCCGCGCTACACATATCCGCTATGGCGGGACATTGGAGGACGGCAGCGCACTGTCGCGGGAGGCAGAGGGGTTCCATGCCCGCGTCTTCCAGCATGAGTTCGATCATCTGAACGGGATACTTTATCCGCAGAGGATCGAGGACATGACGCAATTCGGCTTCATCGAGGCGCTGTTCCCCGACAGCGACCTGGCGGCCGCAGAAGCCGACTGAGCAATCGCGCCGAAACCCGGCGGCAACCTGATGCAGATCAAGAGAATGACCTGATCCCGCCCGGCTCTCGTAAAATCCGGGATTGGCGGGAACATCACAAGCCCATCGGACTTCCTCCGCACATAATAAGCTGAGGAGCGAGACATGGCGAAGAAGAAGGCGGACCCGCAGGCGGCATTGACGGGCAATGGCGGCGAGATCCATCAACAGGCGGCCGACGACAGCATTCTCACCACCAACCAGGGCGTGCGCGTCTCCGACAATCAGAACCAGTTGAAGTCGGGCGCGCGCGGGCCGGTGCTGCTGGAGGATTTCGTCCTTCGCGAGAAGATATTCCATTTCGACCATGAGCGCATCCCGGAACGGATCGTCCATGCGCGCGGATCGGCGGCGCATGGCTATTTCGAGCTGTATGAAAGCCTGTCCGACATAACGAAGGCGGACATATTCCAGCGGGCGGGCGAGAAGACGCCTGTCTTCACCCGCTTTTCCACCGTGGCCGGTGGCGCAGGTTCCGTCGACACACCGCGCGACGTGCGGGGCTTCGCCGTCAAATTCTACACCAAGGAGGGCAATTGGGATCTTGTCGGCAACAATATCCCCGTCTTCTTCATCCAGGACGCCATCAAGTTCCCCGACCTCATCCACAGCGTGAAGATGGAGGCGGATCGCGGCTATCCGCAGGCCGCCTCCGCCCATGACACTTTCTGGGATTTCGTCGGCCTGATGCCGGAATCCACCCATATGATCATGTGGGCCATGTCGGACCGGACCATTCCGCGCACGCTTCGCACCATACAGGGCTTCGGCATACATACGTTCCGGCTGGTCAACGAGGCGGGCAAGTCGACCTTCGTCAAATTCCACTGGAAGCCGAAACAGGGCCTGGCATCGACTCTTTGGGACGAGGCGGTGAAGATAGCGGGCGCCGATCCGGATTTTCAGCGGCGCGATCTGTACGAAGCCATCGCGCGCGGCGACTTCCCCGAATGGGAACTGGGCATTCAGGCCTTTGACGAGAAATTCGCGGACAGCCTGCCCTATGACGTGCTCGACGCGACGAAGATCATACCGGAGGAGATTTTGCCGGTCCGCCCCATCGGCCGCATGGTGCTCGACCGCAATCCGGACAATTTCTTCGCGGAGACCGAGCAGGTGGCCTATTGCCCGGCAAATATCGTGCCCGGCATCGATTTCACCAACGACCCGCTGCTGCAAGGGCGGCTGTTCAGCTATCTCGACACGCAGTTGAAGCGGCTTGGATCGACCAATTTCCACCAGCTCCCGATCAACGCGCCCAAATGCCCCTTCGCGAATTTCCAGCGTGACGGGCATATGCAGATGCTGACCCCCAAGGGGCGCGCCAATTATGAGCCGAACAGCCTGGCGCAAGCGGGCGAGGAAGGCGGGCCGCGCGAGGCCCCGGCCACGGGCTTCTCCTCCTTTCCCGGCCGGGCCGCGCAGGAAGAGCAAGGCGACAAGCTGCGTATCCGCCCGGAAAGTTTCGCCGATCATTACAGCCAGGCGCGGCTGTTCTTCCGTTCGCTCGATCCGGCCGAGCAGGCGCACCTCGCCTCGGCACTCGTGTTCGAACTGTCCAAGGTAGGCCTGGAGCATGTGCGCACGCGCGTCCTCGCCAATCTGGTCAATGTCGATCCCGAACTCGCATCGCGCGTTGCGGACGGCCTCGCCATGCCCGTGCCCAAGGCATCGGCCACGGCAGCGCCGGTACAGGATCTCGACTTGTCGCCCGCGCTCCGCATCATAGGCGGCCCGCTGGAACTGGACACGCTGGAAGGGCGCAAGATCGGCATCCTCATCGCGGACGGGACGGATGCCGGATCGCTCGACAGCCTCGTCTCCGCCATTGAAAAGGCGGGCGCCACACCCTTCATCGTCGCGCCGAAGGTGGGCGGTGTGAAGCTTTCCAATGGAAAGACCATCAAGGCCGACGGGCAACTTGCAGGATCGCCGTCGGTGTTGTTCGACGCGATTGCCGTGCTGCTTTCGGAGGAAGGATGCTCGCTCCTGCTCAAGGAGGGCGCGGCGGTCCAGTTCGTCATGGATGCCTTCGCCCATCTCAAGGCCATCGGCCATGATGAGGAGGCCAAGCCGTTGCTCGACAAGGCGGGAGTGGAACCGGATAAGGGGGTTGTCGCCGTCGATGCTTTCACCGCTGCGGCAGGACGGCGCTACTGGGATCGGGAACCTCAGGTCAGGCTGCTGGCTTAAAGCCCTTGCCGATGGTCCCGGCCAAAGCCGCCGGGACCGTCGGCCTATCGAGGCGGAGAGCATGACATGAGCGGGGACGACAAAGCCGCGATCGCCGGACTGGCCGATAAGCATGGCGTCAGCAAAGCCGCGGTCGAGGCCGCGCTCGCGGCCCTCATCCGCGGCAATGGACGCCAGGCACAGTTCGACCATCCCGATCTGGGCGGCCTGGGCCAGTGGTCCTCGGGCGGCATGGTCATGATCGGCGACATGTTCGACAACGGCCTGAAGGCGAAGGTCGCCCGTCTGTTCGAAGACCTCCTCCCCCTGCAAGGCGCCAGGCCGCAGTCCGATGGCGCCGGGGCTGCCGTCTCCTCATCATCGCCGCGCTGGCCCGCCGAACTGGGATCGCCCGCATCGACAGGATCGCAAAATGACATGCATTATGCGATCTTCCCGGCGACGAAACGCATCGCCGTCGAAGAGGACGGCAAGCTTAGAATTTATGCGCTCGGATCCCACCGGATCACTGGCGTTGGTCAGCAGCAGAGCGGAACCCGTTCACTCCGTTTCACGGGGCCGGACGGGCCGGTATCGCTGGACGATCTCGAACAGGTCGATCTCCATGGCGAAAGCGATGGCGTTTCTCCCACGCACGGGATTGAGCCGAGGACCCCCGCCGCGTCGGCGGATATAGAAGGACGGATCGGACGGTTGCACGATCTGCTCGTCAGAGGTGCCCTTACACAGCATGAATTCGACGAGG
>JASGGS010000059.1:0-21195 GCA_047602685.1 Sphingobium sp. | reverse complement strand
GCTGAAAATCTCCAGCGTGCCGCCCATCTGGTTGGTGAGGCCATCGACCATGGAGAGGCCAAGGCCGGTGCCCTGTCCCACATCCTTGGTCGTGAAGAAAGGCTCGGTGGCGGAGGCCAGGGTGCGGCTGTCCATGCCGATCCCGTCATCCTTGACCGACAGGCACAGATAGTCGCCCGAACGCAGCCTTTCCGGCGCCATGGCGCCCGGCCGGGTGGCGCACAGGCGCAGATGCCCGCCCATCGGCATGGCATCGCGCGCATTCACCACCAGGTTCAATATGGCCATTTCGAGCTGGTGCTTGTCCGCCCTGATCGTCGGCAGGCCGTCCTCGATCTCGAAACTGATCTCTACGCGCCGGTCCACCGTGCTGGACAGCAGGCTTTCCATGCCCCGCAGCAGCGCGCCGAGGTCCACGGCGGTCGGCCGGAGCGGCTGGCGGCGTGCGAAGGCAAGCAGGCGCTGGACGAGCGTCTTGGCCGTCTCCGCCGCTTCCATGGCGATGGAGGCGCTGCGCGCGACCACCTCCTGCGAGCTGTGGCCCATCAGCACGAGGTCGAGGCTGGACATGATGGGGGACAGGAGATTGTTGAAGTCATGGGCCACATTGCCGGTCAACTGGCCGATAATCTCCATCTTCTGGGTCTGGCGCAGATTTTCCTGCGTCCGCTCCAGTTCCGCGGTGCGTTCCGCCACGCGAATTTCCAGACCGGCATTGAGCTGTTCGAGGGAGGATAGCAGGCGGGCATTTTCCAGCCCGGTCGAGGCACCGCGCGCCAGCGTCTGGAGAAGTGCGATCTCGTCGACGCCCGGCCGTCGCACCTCGGCCCAATAGGCGCCGAGCGCGGCCACCGGATCGCCCGCGCCGATGGGGACCATCAGGACGCTCTTCACGAAAGTGCGGGCATAGGCCTGCTGCGGCACGCGGGGATCGACGGCGATATCCGGAATGACGACCGTCTCCGCATGGCTCATCGCCCAGCCGGAAACGCATGTGTCGGCCGGAAAACGCTGGCCCTTCCACAAGGGTTCGTCGGAATCCTCCGCCACATAATGGCAATGCCCCTCGTCGCGCAGGACGATGGCGATGCCGTCCGCGCCGACGATCTGCCGCGCGGACTTGCGCAATATGTCGACAATATCGTCCAGCGAACGAATGCGGGAAAGCTGCTCGATCACATCGGCGAGGCGTGCCCAGCGCGCGGCAAGCGCCGTCGCCGAATCTTCCACGCTGGTTCGCACCTGATCGGTCATTGCTGCGCCAAATTAGCGTTAAATTGAGCGATTTCAAAGTTATATTACTTCGATTCCGACACGATACAGGCTTATTGCGTTAAGCTTTTCTCAACTTTTCCTGCCAGTTCGACAATATATTGCCAGGCTACACGGCCCGACCGGCTGCCGCGCTGTGTCGACCACTGCACCGCTTCTTCGGGGCGGAAGGGCAGGCCGAATCGGTCCGTATAGGCGCGGACGATCCCGATATAGGTATCCTGGTCCAGCGCGTGGAAGCCGAGGGACAGGCCGAAGCGGTCGGCCAGGGCCAGCTTGTCGTCCGCCACGTCGCGCGGATTGACGGGATCATTTTCCGACAGGCTGCGGGAGACGATGTGGCGGCGGTTCGATGTGGCATAGAGGCGGACCAGGCCGCCTCGCGCGGTCGCGCCGCCCTGAAGAATGGACCGAAGCGCGCGGGCGTCGGCCACGAAATTCTCGTCAAAGCCCAGATCGTCCAGGAACAGGACGAAGGGGCGTTCCGCCGCGCGCAATTGCGCGAGAAGGACGGGAAGGCTGTGGAGGTCGCTGCTCGCGAAATCGACGAGGCCGATCGCGCCTCCCTCGTTGCGAACCTTGCCGATGCAGGCGGCGACGCTGGCGGATTTACCCGTGCCGCGCGCGCCCCAGAGCAGCACGTCATGGGCGGGAAGGCCCTGTGAGAGGCGGCGGGTATTGTCGAGGCAGGCGGCCTTTTGCGCGTCTATGCCCGTCAGCAGATCATAGTCGGGCGGCACGAAATCATGGATCACCTCTATGGCCGTGCCGTTCCAGCGATAGGCGGCATGGCTGCCCAGGTCGGCGGGCGGAAGAGGGGGCGGGGCGATTCGCTCCAGCGCCTCCGCGATGCGGGTCAGCAATGTCTCGGCATTTGTTTCGCTCATAGGGGGTTCCTAACCGCCTGCAATGGCTTTGGGAACTTCCCGATTGCACCTGGCGCCGATATAGCGCGTCCATGCCTGCCCTGTGCCTGCCCTATGATGACGACGCCGTGGCCGAGGCGGTGCGCCGCATATTGGCGGGCGAGCCGGTCGCGCTGCCCAGCGAGACGGTCTATGGCCTTGCCGCGGACGCGACGAACGGGCGTGCGGTCGCCGCCATCTATGCGGCCAAGGGGCGGCCCAGCTTCAATCCGCTGATCGTCCATGTCGCGGACCAGGCGATGGCCGGGGAAATAGCGGAATTCTCCGAGACCGCCGCCCGGCTTGCCGATGCCTTCTGGCCGGGACCGCTGACGCTCGTCCTGCCGCGCCGAGCGGACGGGCCGATAGCTGATCTGGTCATGGCGGGGCTTTCCACCATCGCCCTGCGCATGCCCGCGCACCCGGCGATGCAGGCCGTGATTCGGGCGAGCGGCCGCCCCCTCGCCGCGCCCTCGGCCAATCGGAGCGGATCGATCAGCCCCACCTGTGCCGCGCATGTGCTGGCAAGCCTCGGTGATCGTATCGGCCTGGTGGTCGATGCCGGGCCGACACAGGCGGGCCTCGAATCCACGATTGCCGCGCCGGGGACGGATAGCGTGCGCATCTTGCGGCCTGGTCCTGTCATCGCGAAGCGTCTGGAGGATGTCGCCGGGTTGCCGGTAACGGGGGCTGGGAGCGGCAAGGGAATAGAAGCGCCGGGCCAGCTTGCCAGCCATTATTGCCCTGACAAGCCGCTGCGCCTCGGCGCGGCCGGCAGGGAAGCGGGGGAATTCCATATCGGTTTCGGACCGGGGCCCTGCGATTTCAATCTCAGCCCGGCGGGCGATCTGGCGGAAGCTGCCGCCAATCTTTTCGCCGCGTTGCACCGCGCCGATGCCAGTGCCGCGCCGCGCATTGCCGTGGCGCCGGTTCCGAACGAGGGGATCGGGGTCGCGATCAACGACCGGCTGGCGCGCGCGGCGGTCCGCTGAGGCTCAGCGCTCCCCGCAATAGGCGGGATCATAGTCTTTCTTGCAGCGCTTGCGCATTTCCTTGCCGCGATTGCGGTCGGCCTCCTCCTGGCTGGTGGTGCTCCAGTCGACGACCTTCCCACCGGCCTTGACCGGGACGGTGGCGACATCCCATGCGGTTTTGGCCACGCAGCCGGGAAGCAGCGACACCGCCAGCAGGGCGGAAAGGGCCTTGGCATTGGGTCCAGTGGTCATGTCGCTTCCCCAGGATGATCATGCGACCATAGGGCAGGCAGATGAACGCCCGATTACGCCCGCACCCGCTCTACGAATTTCCTGCGCAGCTTCTGGAGCTTGGGCGGGATGACCGCCATGCAATAGGGATTGCGCTCGCCCACGCGCTCCCAATATTTCTGATGATAATCCTCCGCGGGATACCAGGGCGCCTCGGCCTCTATGCTGGTGACGATCGGGCTGGGCCAATCCGGCTGGGCGCGGGCGATGGCTGCCTCCGCTTCCGCCTGCTGCTCCGCATTATGAGGGAAGATGGCCGAGCGATATTGGGTGCCGACATCGTTGCCCTGCCGATTCAGCGTCGTCGGATCATGCGTCGCGAAGAAAATGTCGAGCAGATCGCCATAACCGATATGATCGGGATCATAGGTCACGCGGATCGCCTCGGCATGGCCGGTATTGCCGCCGCATACCTGCTCATAGCTGGGGTTGGCGACGGTGCCGCCGATATAGCCGCTCTCGACCGACTGGACGCCCTTCAGGTCCTGATAGACCGCTTCCGTGCACCAGAAGCAGCCGCCCGCCAGCGTCGCCGTCTCGCTTGCCATGATCCTCGATCCTTTCCTGACTTGCCCATAGATAGGAAAGGATCGCCGGGTCCGCCAGATTAGAGGCGCAAGCCCTCGGTTTCCGGGCGACCGGTCACGAGGTTCAGCGATTGCACCGCCGCGCCCGAGGCCCCCTTGCCCAGATTGTCGAGCGCCGCGACCAGCCGGACCTGCTCGCCCTGCCTGTCGCCGAAGACGAACAGCCGCATCCTGTCCGTATCGGCCACCGTTTCTATTGGGAGGGTCGCGTCCTCATGGATGCCAACGCTGATGATGGGTGAGCCCGCATATTGAGCGGTCAGCCGGTCCCGCAGCGAATCCGGTGTCTCGCCCGCCGCGATCTGGGCGAGGTGCAGGGGCACCTCCACGATCATGCCGGAATAGACCGGCGCGACGGAGGGCGCGAAGATCGGGCGATGGGCAAGGCCGGCATGCGCCTTCATCTCCGGCACATGCTTGTGCGCGAGGGTGAGGGCATAGGTGCTCCAGGCGGACGGCGCGGCGCCCTTCTCCTCATAATCCGCGATCATCGCCTTGCCGCCGCCCGAATAGCCGGAAGCCGCGTTGCAGGTAAGAAAGGCATCGGCCGGGATAGCGCCGCCCGCCACCAGCGGCGCGACGAGGGCGAGGAAGCCGGTCGGATAGCAGCCGGGATTGGCGATGCGCGCCGCCGCCGCGACCTTATCACGCCCGATCACCTCCGGCAGGCCATAGGTCCAGCCCCCGGCGACCCGATGCGCGGTCGAGGCGTCGATGACCCGCGTCCTGTCGTTCCGGATCAGGGAGACGGATTCGCGCGCCGCGTCGTCGGGAAGGCAGAGGATCACGACATCGGCATCGTTGAGCGCCTGTGCCTTCGCGGCCGGGTCCTTGCGCTGTGCGTCGTCGAGCGTGATGAGGGCGAAGCCCGTCCGCCCTTCCAGGCGCTCGCGGATTTGCAGGCCCGTCGTGCCTGCCGCGCCGTCGATGAAAATGCTCGTTTCACTCATTCTTCGATCCTCCGCCGGGCCGTGATCGGCTCGGCATGGCCGGGAGACAGCCGCGCGACGACATCGGCAAGCGGCTCCTCCACCACTTTCATCCAATGGGCATTGGCGTGGAGCAGCGTCCGGGCGTCGGACAGGATGCCGACATGACCGGGAAAGAAGATGATGTCGCCCTTCGCCGGAGCTTCCCGCGCATCCAGTGCGCGGCCGATGCTGCCCGCCTGCTGGTCCGTATCGCGCAGGGCCGCGATGCCGCAATGGCCAAGCGCCACCTGCACCAGGCCGGAACAATCGAAACCGCCATCGCCGCGGCCACCCCAGAGATAGGCCGCGCCGAGAAAATTGCGCGCGACCTCGGCCCAGTCCGTCGCCTTGTCCGCGACGGGCGCGACATGGCGCCGGTGCAGCCAGCCGCCCTCGACGGCAAGGAAATCGCCCTCTTCACAGCCATGGACCAGCGAAGCGCCGGGCAAAGGCGTGACGACGGGCGATTTGATGTCGGCACGGCTGAACAGAAGCCCGCCATTCGCGCCCACCCGATGGGTGGGCTGGAGGCCCTGATCGCGGCGCAGCGCGGCATAGCGGACATAGCCGACATAATGGTCGTGCACGCAATAGCCCCATGCCCAGCCCGCGCGCATGTCCAGCACGTGAAAGCCCTCGCCATATAAGAGCTGGGTGGTGGCGCTTGCCCCGTCTTCCGGCTTGCCGTGGACGGTGGCGGATCGCGCGGAGCAGACATAGGGCACCGCCTCCGCATAATGCGGGGCGAAGAACCGGTCTGCGGCTGCCACATCGGCCAGGTCGCCGCGGATCGCAGTCGACCGCGCATCGAACGGCCGGGACGGGCCGTCCAGATAAAGGCGGATGCGGTTA
Organism: Sphingobium sp.; assembly: GCA_047602685.1. GTDB lineage: Bacteria > Pseudomonadota > Alphaproteobacteria > Sphingomonadales > Sphingomonadaceae > Sphingobium. The sequence goes on along the minus strand of JASGGS010000059.1, from coordinate 15,343 downwards.
TTAGGTCGGCTGAATACCTCTGCCGTGCTTTGCTTGTTCATCGCGGACGCTCCCTGCGACGAATCCGGCAAAGGCGTCAAGAAATTCCGCTCCCTTGGCGGTACGCTGGACGAAGATATTGCGCCTGTCGGAGGAGTCGCGCTCGCGCCGGACGAAATCCATCGTGCCCAGCTTGTTGAGCGCCCGGGTGATGACCGGTTTCGAGACATTCAGATGTTCGGCGAGGCCACGGACGGTGTGCGGGCCGTCGCTTCTGTGCACGAGCAGCATGAGCGCCATCTGCCGGTTGGTAAGGTCGGGCTGCCCGGACCTCACATAACGGATGAGCGCGCTCATCCAACGGTTTACATCCTCGCCAGCGGAGCGAGCACCGTGTTCTTCGATGGGATGTGCCCTTGCCATATCGCGCTGAACACGTGACGGGGCAGATGGTTGCGTAACGTTCGCGGCCCGCTGGATTTTTTGTCTACGCTTGCGCCGCGTCGCGCCCATATCGCGCCTGAAGGACCGCCGCCGCGGCGCGCAGGCCGAGCGCATCGCCACCCTTGGGCCGGCCCGGCTTTGCCGCGGGGCGCCATGCGAAGGTGTCGAGATGCGCCCACTCCACGCCCCTGGGCACGAAGCGCTGGAGGAACAGGGCGGCGGTGATCGCGCCCCCGAAGCCGCCCTCGGCGCTGTTCACGATATCCGCCACGTCTGATTTCATCATGTCGTCATAAGGCGCCCATAATGGCAGGCGCCATAGCGGATCGTCGCTCGCCGTCCCCTTCTCGACCAGCGCCGCGGCCAGCGCGTCGTCATTCGCGAAGAGGGCGGGCAGGTCGGGGCCGAGCGCCGCGCGCGCCGCGCCGGTCAGGGTCGCGAAGTCGACGATCAGTTCCGGCTTCTCCTCGCCCGCCCGGACAAGCGCATCGGCGAGCAGGAGCCGTCCCTCCGCATCGGTGTTGGTGATCTCCACATGGGTGCCGTCCCGCGCGGTCAGGACGTCGCCGGGGCGGAAGGCATGGGCGCCCACCGCATTCTCGGCCACGGGGATGAGAAGGTGGAGGCGCACGGGCAGGCCGCTTTCCATCACAAGCCCGGCGAGCGCGAGCGCATGGGCCGCGCCGCCCATGTCCTTCTTCATGAGGCGCATGGCGGAGGACGGCTTGATATCGAGGCCGCCGCTGTCAAAGGTCACACCTTTCCCTACCAAAGCGAGGCGGGGATGATCCTCGCGGCCCCAGCGCAGTTCGATGAAGCGGGGGGCATGGTCGCGGCCCGCCGCGCGGCCGACGGCGTGGACCATGGGGAAATCCTTTTCCAGCGCCTCGCCCCTTGACACGTCCAACACCGCGCCATGGCGGGAGGCGACGGCCCTGGCCGCGTCTTCCAGCGCATCCGGCCCCATATCCTCGGCGGGCGTGTTGACGAGATCGCGGACCAGCGTCACCGCCCGCGCCTCCGCCGCGAGCCTGTCCCTCAGCCGCGCCTGCCGGGAGAGGAGGATGCGCGGCCCCTTTTCCGATTTCGTCTTCCGGTAGCGCTCGAAGCGATATTGGCCGGTCATCCAGCCGAACAGGGCGGCGGCCGGTTCCGCGTCCTTCACCCGGTAGGTGCCGGCCGGCAGCACGTCCGCCAGCTTGGCAAGGCACCAGCTCGACAGCGCGCCCGCATTCGCGACGCTCGTCACCACCGACCATTGATCGGGCGCGTCGCCCGGCAGGATGCACCAGGCAAAGGCGGTCGGCCGGAAGCCGTGCGCCGCGATCGCCGCGCGGTGGCGTTCCGGCTGCGCCGCCAGCCAGCCCTCGAAACTGTCCCCGTCGACCAAATGGATGTCCCGCGCGGCCTGGCCCTGATCGATCTGGATGAGGTCGGCGGGATCGGACATGGGAAACTCCATTCAGGCGAATATCGGAAAAGGGAGGCGTCAGACCCGCTCGGCCTGCACGACCGATTCGACCGCGCGCAGCGCCGAGAGGATGCGGGCGAGGTGGGCGGTGTCGTCCACCTCTATGTCGATGACGTCGGTATGGAACGGCCCGTCGCGATTGACGAGTTGCAGGTTCAATATATTGGCCTTGTTGGTCGCGAAGATGTGCGCCACCGCCGCCAGCGCGCCCGGCTGGTTCTTGACGATGACGGAGAGGCGCGCGGTGCCGCCAGCGGACTTGCTGTCCCAGCTGAGGTCCACCCAGTCCGCATCCTGCCCGGCCTCCAGCGCGAGGCAGTCTATGGTGTGGACCTCTATGGGATCGCCGGGACGGCGCAGGCCGACGATGCGGTCGCCGGGCACCGGATGGCAGCATTCGCCGAGGCGGAAGGCGATGCCGGGCGTGAGGCCGAGTATGGACACCGCCTCCGTCTGCTGCGTCCGGCTGCGTCCGCCCTTGCTGTCGTTGCTGCTGCCGGGGACGAGCGCCTCCATCACCGCCGCATCGGAGACGCGGTTGGTGCCGATGGCGATCATCAGCGCGGCCTCATCCTCCAGGTTCAGGCGCTTGAGCGCGCCCTTCAGCGCCTTGTCGCCCACCTCCACGGGGAAGCGGCCGAGGATTTCGGTATAGAGCTTGCGGCCGAGCGCGATGGTCTCGCCCCGCTGCTTCTGACGGATGAAACGGCGTATGGCCGCGCGCGCCTTGCCCGTGACGGCAAAGCTCAGCCAGCCGGGCTGCGGTTCCTGCGCGTCGCTTTTCAGTATCTCGACCTGATCGCCATTTTCCAGTGGGGTGCGCAGCGGCACGACGCGTCCGTTGACCTTGGCCCCGACCGTCTGGTTGCCGAGATTGGTATGGACCGCATAGGCGAAATCGACGGGCGTCGACCCCTTGGGCAACTGGTGCAGCTCTCCCTTCGGCGTGAAGGCGAAGATGCGATCCTGATACATCGCCATCTTGGTATGTTCGAGAAGCTCGTCGGCGTCCTGGCTCTGTTCCAGGATTTCGATCAGGTCACGCAGCCAGCTTGCCTGCCCGTCCGGCGCATCCTCCTTCTGCTTGTAGGCCCAGTGCGCGGCGAGGCCGAACTCGCTGTCGCGGTGCATGCGCTCCGACCGGATCTGGATCTCGATCCGCGCATTCTCCTCATGGACGACCGTGGTATGCAGCGACTGGTAGCCGTTGCGCTTTGGCGTCGAGATATAGTCCTTGAAGCGGCCCGGAACCATCTTGTAGCGCTGGTGGATCACGCCAAGGGCGCGATAGCAGTCCTCCGTGCTGTCCGTGATGACGCGGAAGGCCATGATGTCCGACAACTGCTCGAAGCTGATATGGCGCTCCTGCATCTTGCGCCAGATCGAATAGGGGTGCTTCTCGCGGCCGGACACGTTGACGCGCATGCCCGCCGAGGCCAGTATGTCGCGCAGGCCGCTGGCGATGCGTTCCACCTTGTCGTCGCCATCCTGCTTGAGGAGGGCGAGGCGGCGGGTGATGGTGGCATAGGCTTCCGGTTCGAGCTGCTCGAAGGCGAGAAGCTGCATTTCCCGCATGAAGTCGTACATGCCGATCCGCTCCGCGAGCGGGGCGTAGATATCCATCGTCTCGCGGGCGATGCGGCGGCGCTTGTCCGGATTCCGGATGAAATGCAGCGTCCGCATATTGTGCAGCCGGTCGGCCAGCTTGACGAGCAGCACCCGTATGTCGTCCGACATGGCGAGCAGGAACTTGCGCAGATTCTCGGCCGCGCGTTGATTCTCCGTCTGCGCCTCGATCTTGCTGAGCTTCGTCACGCCGTCGACCAGCCGCAATATGTCGCCGCCGAACAGCCGCTCTATCTCGTCCGCCGTCGTGACCGTATCCTCCAGCGTGTCGTGGAGGAGGGCGGTGACGATCGTCTTGTCGTCGAGGAGCAGGTCGGTGAGGATGCCCGCCACCTCTATCGGATGGCTGAAATAGGGGTCGCCGCTGGCCCTCTTCTGACTGCCATGCTTGGCGACGGAAAACACATAGGCGCGGTTGATCAGCGCCTCGTCGGCGTCTGGATCGTAACGGCGGACTTTTTCAACCAGTTCATATTGGCGCAGCATCTCCCCAAGGATGTGGGTTTTGCAGGGCACAGCGCAACAAAAAAGCTGCATGAAACAGCAATTTTGCCGATTTAGGGAGAAAGCGGACGTTTCGGGGCTTTTCGAACGGCTGTTCTTTTGCGTATCCGCAGCTTTTGGAGTAGCAAGCACGCATGGGTCCGAAACAGGATATCGCCGGATTTGAGGGTTGCTCCCTTCCATCCGCGCTGGAGGTGATGGGAGAGCGCTGGTCCTTCCTGATCCTGCGCGCGGCGGTGAACGGCATCATCCATTTCGAGGATTTCCAGTCCAAGCTGGGCATTGCGCGCAACATCCTGTCCAACCGGCTGGGAAAGCTGGTCGAGCATGGCATATTGTCGCGCGAGCCGGTGGCGGAGGACAAGCGCAAGGTCGCCTATCGCCTGACGTGCAAGGGGCGCGAACTGGTGCCCGCCATGGTGGCGCTGCGCCAGTGGGGGGAGAAATGGGGGACCGGCGTTCCCTGCACCCCCGTGCTGGCGGACACGCGCGACCACCTGCCGATACGGCCCATCGCCATCATCGCGGCCGACGGGCGCGAACTGGACCTGGACGATCTGTGCTGGGTCGAACCGCCGGAACTGGGCAAGGGCTGCAAGGGGGAGGGGACGTGCAAGGGTTCCGCATCGGGCTGAAGGCATGAACCAGTCGATTGCCACGGATGCAGTGAAACCGAGCGCGTCTCCGGTGCCCAAGGCCCAACCGGCACCCCATCCGATGGCGGCCCTGCACATCCGCCCCAAACCGTTTTTCGAGGACAAGAGCCGCGCCTTCTGGAACCTCCAGACATTGGGCTGGCTGGGCGCATTCATCCTGCGCGCCCTGTCCAGCATCGCCAACGGGCAGCCGGCCGTTTTCCTGGTTCCCGTCTTCATCTCCACGGTCACGGGCTATTCGCTGACCCTGCTGATGGCGGTGGGCTATCGCTATCTGCTGATGCAGCGGCCGCTGGTGACGTGGACCGCATCGATCCTCATCAGCTTCGTGGCGGCGGGCATGTCCGCCTTCATCGATGCCTGGGTGTTCACGACGTTGAACCCGGCCATGGAGGCGCCGGGCCTCAAGCTGTTCCTGGGCGCCTTCTACCTGACCTTCACGCTGCTGGCGGCCTGGTCGGCGCTCTATTACGCGATCAACTTCTTCCTGACCATCGAGGAGCAGGCCGACCAGCTCCAGCGGCTGGAATTGCAGGCCAGCACGGCGCAGCTTGCGATGCTGCGCTACCAGCTCAACCCGCATTTCCTGTTCAACACGCTGAACAGCATATCGACGCTGGTGCTGCTGAAGCAGACGGAGCGGGCCAATGCGATGCTGTCGCGCCTGTCCGCCTTCCTGCGCTACACGCTCATCAACGAGCCGACGGCGCAGGTGTCGCTGGAGCAGGAGGTGGAGACGCTGAAACTCTATCTCGATATCGAGAAGATGCGGTTCGAGGACCGGCTGCGCCCGACCTTCTCGATCGATCCGGCGGTCGCCAAGGCCAAGCTGCCCTCGCTGCTGCTCCAGCCGCTGGTCGAGAACAGCATCAAATATGCGGTGACCCCGCTGGAGGAGGGCGCCGACATCACGATCAGCGCCCATCCCGTCGGTGAAAATGTCCGGATCATCGTTTCGGACACTGGGCCGGGCTTGCGGGACAACCCTGTCCGGGAACATCTTTCGACCGGTGTCGGACTTGCCAATATCCGCGATCGTCTCGCCCAGGCCTATGGGGAACGGCAGAGCATGGATGTGCGTTCGACGCCTGAAGGCGGCTTCTCGGTCATCATCGAAATGCCGCTGGTCCTTGAAGAACAGACAAAGGTAGCCGCATGACAATCCGTACCATTCTCGTCGATGACGAGAGTTTGGCGATCCAGGGACTTCAGCTCCGGCTGGAGGCGCATGAGGATGTCGAGATCATCGATACCTGCACCAATGGCCGCGAAGCCATACGGTCCATAAAGACGCACAAGCCCGATCTTGTGTTCCTCGACATCCAGATGCCGGGCTTTGACGGCTTCTCCGTCGTGCAGGGCATGATGGATGTGGAGCCGCCCCTGTTCGTGTTCGTGACGGCCTATAGCGACCATGCCATCCGCGCTTTCGAGGCGCAGGCGGTGGATTATCTGATGAAGCCGGTGGAGCCGCAGCGCCTTGCCGACGCGCTCGACCGCGTGCGCCAGCGCCTGGGCGAGAAGCGGAGCGGGGCGGAGGTGGAGCGCCTGCGCGAGGTGCTGGCCGAAGTCGCGCCGGACGCGATGGAGGATCATCTGGCGGCGGACGAGACGACGCCCGCCTCCAGCCGCTACGAGAAGCTCATCAACGTCAAGGATCGCGGGCAGATCTTCCGCGTCGACGTGGACAGCATCGAGCGGATCGACGCGGCGGGCGACTATATGTGCATCTACACCGCCGACAATTCGCTGATCCTGCGCGAGACGATGAAGGATCTGGAGAAGCGGCTCGACCCGCGCAATTTCCAGCGCGTGCATCGCTCGACCATCGTGAACCTGAGCCAGGTGCGGCAGGTGAAGCCGCATACCAATGGCGAATGCTTCTTGGTGCTGGAATCGGGCACGCAGGTGAAGGTCAGCCGCTCCTATCGCGACGTGGTGGCGCGCTTCGTCCACTGACCGGCGGTTTCGACGGGCAAGTTCGACAGGCGGGAAGGGCCGGGACGGGATGCCGTTCCGGCCCTTTGCCATGGCCCTTCCTCATGGGAAGCCGGGCCAAATAAAAAGGCCGGAACCTGTGCGGTCCCGGCCTGTTCCGTCGAGCCTCTCCCCGGAGGGTCAGCAGCGGCTGTTGCCCTTGTCGATCGCGCGGCCCGCGAGCGCGCCGACCGCGCCGCCGAGGATGGTGCCCGCCGTGCGGTCGCCGCGACGGCCCGCCACGCTGTTGCCGATCAGGCCGCCGGCGACCGCGCCGACGATGGTGCCCGTGGCCCCGTCATTGCGGCAGCGATAATAGCCGCCGCGATAGCCGCCCCGGTAATAGTCGCCGCCGCGATAGGCGTAGCCACCGCCGCGATAGCCGTCACCGCGATAATAGTCGCCTCGGTTATAGGCGCGGTCATAGCCGCCCCGGCCATAATAGCCGTCGCCGCCATAATAGCCGCGCGCCATGGCGGGCGCGGTGGCGCCGAAGGAACCGATAACCATCGCGGCGACGGCCCCAATCTGCAACATCCTGGCCTTGATCATCATAACCTCCTAAAATCCGACCGATCGCCGCGAAGCAGGACCGGTACTCCTTTCATGCTTCCTTTCTGCCATGCGGGGCTTGAGTGGAGCCTGAACATGGCTGTCAGCGGCGGTTCAGCAAGACGACCGGGCTTTTTCGGGGCTTTGCGCAAGCTGGCGGCCTGTGTATCGGCGGCACCATGGAGCGTATTGCCCTGATCCTGCTGGTCTTCATCCTGTTGATGAACGGTCGTCACCCGCAAAATGTCCCGCCACCCCCGGCGGGCAGGATCATGGTCCACGCGCAGCCGATCCCGCTCGACCCCGCCGATCCTTCGCGGACCATGCTGGGCGAGCTTCGCTATCTGGCCGGATGGGTGCTGACGTCGCCGCACCGGGAATTTGGCGGCATATCCTCGCTGAGCGTGGACGATGGCGGCATGGTGACGGCGCTGAACGACGGCAGCGGCGTGGCGATCTTTCCGGCGCGCAGCGGCGACGTGCAGGGCTATTTCCGCCTGCTGCCCCGCCTGAAAAGCGCAACAGGCCGCTATCCATTCCGGCTGGACACCGAATCGATGGCGCACGATCCCGCGACCGGCCAGCGCTGGGTCGGGATCGAAAGCGACAATATGATCTGCCGCTACAGCCGCGGCTTTGGCCGGGCCGAACGCTGCGCCCGTTCCGCCGCGCAGGCGCGATGGCCGTCCCGCACGGGCATGGAATCGCTTGCAAGGCTGATGGACGGCCGTTTCCTCGCCATTGCGGAGGAAGCGCCCGGACCGCAGGGGCGCGGCCATGACGTCCTCCTGTTCGCGGGCGATCCGGCAGGGGCCGCGACGCCGCCGCCCCTCCGCCTCAGCTATGTCGCCCCGCAGGGCTACCGGCCGACCGACGCGGTGGCGATCAGCGGCGACACGCTGCTGGTGCTCAATCGCCGTCTCACCCTGGCGGACATGTTCACGGGCGTGCTGATGCTGGTGGACATTGGCGACCTGCATGCGGGCGCGGTGCTGCGCGGCCGGGAAGTGGCCCGGCTGGCCGCCCCCGCCCCGCACGACAATTTCGAGGGGCTGGCGATGAGCAGGGAGGGAGGGCGGCCCATTTTATGGGTCGCTTCCGACGATAACAACCTGTTCTTCCAGCGCTCCCTCCTCCTCAAATTCGCCATGCCCGACACATGGTTCCGCGATGCGCGGGAGGACCGGCATAGGCCTTGATTCCACGGCCTTTCGATGCTCGCCGTAACCCTTTATCAAGCACGGCGATGGCAAGGAGGCACGGATGCGTGCGATCCCTGCCTCCTCCTTCCGCGAAACCATGCCGCCCCTCCTCGTCGCGATGGGGCTGGCCGAACCGCAGTCGGGCCGCGCCCCGGCCTGGCTGGTGCGCGCGCTGTCCACCATCGCGATGATGTGGCCGCTCGCCATCATGGCGCGGCTGAGCATATTCCTGGCGCTGGGCGACCCGGCCATGGGGGCCTGGCTGTTGGAGACCCCATTGGTCGCCGCCGCCTATCTCGTGCCGCTCCTGAGCCTCGACATGGCGATCATGGCGATGCCGCGCATCGGGCCGTTCCAGCGGCAGGCGCCGCATGTCCAGATGCGCTGGCTGATCCCGCTGATCTTCGCGTCCGCCCTGGCCTATGCGTTGCTCTGCGCGAGCGTTTTCGTGCCGCAGCACAGCGCGCGCTCGCTGCTGTTCGCCATAGTGCTGCCCGCGATGGTGGCGGTGAGCATTTTCGGGGCGCAGCGCATATTGGGCTTTGCCTATTGCGCCGCCAGCCTGCTGCCCTTCCTCGTCAGGATGCCCGAAGCGATGCCGGTCGGCGTTCCGCTGGCGGGGCTGGCCGGCCTGCTGCTCGCCGCGATCATGCAGGCGCGCGCAGACCAGGCGAATTTGCAGGACAAGCAGAACACCATGATGCGCGGCGAGCAGGCGCTCGCTCTCCTGACCGATTTCGAGGAGGCCGGACAGGGCTGGTTCTGGGAGACGGACCGCACCGGCCGCCTGACCTATGTGTCGGAGACGCTGGCGGCCAAGCTGGGCAAGGCCGCGCGGGATGTGCTCGGCCAGCCCTTCTCCACGCTGATCGGGCAGGATGCCGACGCCAAGCCGGGCGAGGGGCAGCGCACCGTCGGTTTCCACCTGTCCGCGCGGACGGCCTTTGCCGACCTGCCGGTACGGGCGGCCGCGGATGAAGAGATCTGGTGGTCGCTGTCTGGCCGCCCGGTCGTCAACGAGTTCGACCATTTCCTGGGCTTTCGCGGCAGCATCGCGGACCTGACCGCGATGCGCAAGTCGCAGGCGGAGGTGGCGCGGCTCGCCCGGTTCGATGCGCTCACCGGTCTTGCCAATCGCGTGCAGATGCAGGCGACGCTGGAACAGGCGCTGGCCGGGCAGACGGGACGGCAGGGCGATTGCGCATTGTTCCTCCTCGACCTGGACCGGTTCAAGGCGGTGAACGACACGATGGGGCACCCGGCGGGCGATGCCCTGCTCCGCCAGGTGGCGCAGCGCCTGACGCGCACGGTCGGCGAGGCGGGAACGGTCGGACGCCTGGGCGGCGACGAGTTCCAGGTCGTCCTGCCGGGCCTGATCGACCGCAGCGATCTTGCCAGGCTGGCCGAGAAGATCATCCACAATGTCTTGCAGCCCTATGCGATCGACGGCGCGCAGGTCGTGATCGGCGTGTCCGTCGGCATCGCCATCGCTCCGTTCGACGGGTGCGACCGCGACACGCTGACCCGTAATGCCGACCTTGCGCTATATGGGGCCAAGGATGCGGGGCGCGGCGTCTGGCGCTTCTATTCGCAGGAAATGCATGCCGATGCGGAGGATCGCCGCCGTCTGGAGCAGGACCTGCGCCATGCGATCAGCACGGGCGGCCTGCATGTCGAATATCAGCCGGTCGTAGCCACCGCCACGGAGAAGATCAGCGGTTTCGAGACGCTCGTCCGCTGGACCCATCCGGAGCGCGGCTCCGTCTCGCCCACCATGTTCATCCCCGTGGCGGAGGAAGCGGGCCTGATCGCGCAGATCGGCGAATGGGTGTTGCGCACCGCCTGCAACGATGCCGCCCGCTGGCCGGAGGGGACGCGCGTCGCCGTCAATGTCTCGGCCATCCAGTTCGCCAATCCCGCTTTCCCCTCTCTTGTCATGCATGCGCTGGCCAAGGCGGGCCTCAGCGCCGACCGGCTTGAGCTGGAAATCACCGAGAGCGTGCTCCTGAACGAGGGGGCGGATATGGACGCGGTCTTCTCGCAGATCAAGAAGCTGGGCGTGCGCCTGGCGCTCGACGATTTCGGCACGGGCTATTCGGCGCTGCGCTATCTGCGCACGGCGCCGTTCGACAAGATCAAGATCGACCAGAGCTTCGTACGGGGCGCCGCGATCAAGGGCAGCCGCAACGGCGCCATCGTGAAGGCCATCGTCTCCCTCGCCGACGCGCTCCAGATGGAGACCACGGCGGAAGGGGCGGAGACGCTGGACGAACTGGAACTGATCCGGTCGCTGGGATGCAGCCATGTCCAGGGCTATGTCTATGGCCGCCCGACCGATCAGGCCGCGCTGATGGCGATGTTCGCGGAACAGGGCGTCTATGCCAAGCCCAGCGGCTTCAAGGCGAGCCGCGAGAAGCGCCGCACCATGCTGCGCTCGGTCAAGCTGCTGCACGGCGCGCACAGCTATGACGGGCGCATCCGCAATATCGCGTCCGGCGGCGCGCTGGTGGAGGGGCTGGCGGACGTGCCGGCGGGCACGGTGTTCCAGATACAGTTCGGGCCGGCCTTCCAGGTGGAGGCGCGTTGCCGCTGGTCGACGGGCGACCGCATGGGCGTGGAATTTGCGGAACCGATCCCTCTGGAGCGCGTGAAGGGCGAAGCGCCCGCAAGGGACGTGGCGGCCGCCAGCATCCGGCGCAAGGTTGCCTGAGACGCGCGGCGGGCGTGACGTCCATCACTCATCCCATCTCGGTTTGACAGCATAATGGCGACCCAAGTAGGACGATTTCCCTGAGGGAGGGATTAAGGTCATGGGCCGGATTTCGCACAAGCTGATCGCCGTCGCCGCTTCATGCGGCCTGTCCTTGTCCACCATCGCCCATGCGCAGTTCGGCGGTCTTCTCAGCGATATCAGCCGGGGCGCGCAGGCCGACACGGCCGACACCAAGTGCAAGAGCGGCAAGAAGTCCCGCGGCGGCAACATCCTGGGCAATGTGCTGGGCGGGGCGGCGAGCCGGACGGCCGGGCGGGCAGGCGTCGGCTATTATCTGCCCATGGCGGAGTTCCGCGACACGCTGACCGATGCCATCGCCTGCAAGCTGGACGCGCAGGAGCAGGAGAAGGCCGCGAGGGCGACCACCAGCGCGGTGGAGCAGGCGGAGCGCTCCTCCGGTTCCGGCCCGCAGACCGTGGCATGGGAAAGCGACACGCGCGCCAATGTCAACGGCACGTCCACGGTGGACGGCAAGACCAGGACGGCGGACGGCACCAGTTGCATGAGCGTGACGGACGTGGTGATCGTGGACGGCGAGGAAACCCGCGTGCAGAAGAAGATGTGCAAGGGCCCGGGCCAGTCGCGCTATGTGCTGACGGCCTGACATGAAGGGGCCGGGCCGCCTTCTGGCCGCATCGCTCGCGCTGCTCGCCACGGCGGCGGCGCCCGGCATGGATGCCAGGAACCCGACCTGTCCCGCCCCGCCCGGATGGGGCAGCACCAAGCCGATGACGCTCACCAGGAAGACGGTGGGCGGCCAGACCGTGCTGGTGGCGGACGGCGCGGTGGACAACGGCCTGCTGCCCCGCCTGTCGCAGGCGCTGGCGAGCGATCCCGACATTGCGGAGCTGTGGATACGCTCGCCCGGCGGCGTGGCGGAGGTCGGCAATGAGGCGGGCTTGCTGATCCGCAAGCGCTATCCGGGCCTCGTCACCCGTATCCCCAGCGGCTGGGCATGCTTTTCTGCCTGCAATTTCCTCTTCATGGGCGGCAATATCCGCATGGTGGACGAGGGCGGGCTGTTCATCGTCCATATGTTCACCCATGTTTCCGACCGGGCGGCGGTGAAGGACGAGATCAGGCAGGATGCGGACGGCGCGGTCGACATGATCGCGGATATCGAGCAGAGCAGCGCCCTGCTGGCGAGCCAGGACAATGATTTCCTGATCCGCATGGGCGTCTCCCGCAAGCTGCTGACCGATATCATGTACCAGCAGAAGGCGGTGGCGAGCGGCGGGGACCAGTCCACGCGCCGTTGCCTGACGCAGAAGGAACTGCGCGACTATAACGTCGTGAACGCGCAATGAGGGGCAGCGGCCCGCCGCGCGATTAAGCGAAAATCAAGGCTGTCCGGTTATTCCCCGTGGCGGGGAAGGAACAGGGGCAGCGATGACTCTGGCTGATAAGCCGTCGCATAATCCATCTTCCCGTGTCCGAGAGGTCGACGCCCTGCGCGGCATCGGCGCTCTCCTCGTGCTGCTGTTCCATTATACCAGCCGCTATCCGGAGATGTTTCCCGGCGCGCCCGATCCGGGGCTGGGCGTCGATGCGGGCTATGACGGCGTGGTGATCTTCTTCGCGCTGTCGGGTTTCTCCATCCATTTCTCCTTCCGCCGCCTGATCCATGCGGGCGACTTCGCCTTTGCCCGGTTCGCGCGGCTCTTCCCGGCCTATTGGGCGGCGATGGCGGTGACGGTGACGGTGCAGGCGGTGGCGGATATCCCGCTATTCCGGCTGCCCGTGACCGATATTCTGGTCAATCTCACCATGCTCCAGGGCTTTGCCCATGCCGGGTTGGTGGACGGCGCCTATTGGACGCTGGGCGTGGAGCTGTGCTTCTATGCCTGCATGGCCGCGCTCTGGCGGACGGGTCTGATCGCCCGGCTGGAATGGATATTGATCGGGTGGCTGGCCATGGCGCTGGCGCTGCACAGCTGGTCCGGCTTTCCGGAGCCGGTGGCCCAGTTCCTGGTCCTGCGCCACATCCATTTCTTCGCCATCGGACTGGTGAGCAGCCGGGTCCATGCCGGGCATCGAAGCTGGCGGCGGCAATTGCCGGTCATTGCGATGCTGCTCGCCTATATCTACGTCATGGAGGGGCCGAAGGTGCTGGTCGTCTCCGGTTCGGCCCTCGCCTTCTTCGCCGCGATGACGACCGGCAGGATGCGCTGGATCTGCGTGCGGCCGCTGCTGTGGGTCGGGGCGATCAGCTATCCCCTCTATCTGGTCCACCAGCATGTCGGCATGACCATCATGATAAAGGCGCATGCCGCGGGTGCGGGTTTCTGGAGCGGCTTCGCCATGGCCACCGCGGCGGCATTGCTGCTCGGCATGGCGATCAACCGGCTGGTCGAGCGTCCGGCGGGCGACTGGCTTATTGCCCGGTGGAAACAGGGAGCGTCGACGGCGCGCCCGTCCGTCGCCGGGCGGCGACCCTATGTCGAGCCAATGCTGGCGGCTTGCCTGCTCTGCCCCTGGGTCATCCATTATTGGCGCGGAATGCCGGGGGCGCTCGCGCCCTTGCAGGCCCTCCATCTGATCCCTTTCCTTGCCATCGGGATATTGTGCTGGCGGGTCCGGCTGGGCGAAAGACAGTGGCGCGACCAACTCCCCTATGCCTTCGTCACGATGCTGACGGCCGCCGAGACATCGGGCGCCGCTTCCCTGCTTGGTCTGGTCGCCATGGCGATCGTCTTCGCGGCGGTGGTCGAGATTGCCGGGCGCCGGGGCAGGGGGCCTTCACCGGGACCCCGAATCGGCGTGGACATGGCCTGATCCTTTTGCTTGCTCGCCCTTTGCGCGGCGCCGCGGCACCTGCTATCGGCGCGCGATGACCGACCTCTCCCTGATCCGCAATTTCTCGATCATCGCGCATATCGACCATGGCAAGTCGACGCTGGCCGACCGCCTCATCCAGCGCACCGGCGGTCTGACCGAGCGCGAGATGACGTCCCAGGTCCTCGACAATATGGATATCGAGAAGGAGCGGGGCATCACCATCAAGGCGCAGACCGTGCGCCTCGACTACAAGGCCAAGGACGGGCAGACCTATGAGCTGAACCTCATGGACACGCCGGGCCATGTCGACTTCGCCTATGAGGTGAGCCGGTCGCTGGCCGCCTGCGAGGGCGCGCTCCTCGTCGTGGACGCGGCGCAGGGCGTGGAGGCGCAGACGCTCGCCAATGTCTACCAGTCGATCGAGCATGACCATGAGATCGTGCCGGTCATCAACAAGATCGACCTGCCCGCCGCCGAGCCGGAAAAGGTCCGGCACGAGATCGAGGAGGTGATCGGCCTCGACGCGTCCGAGGCGGTGCTGGCCAGCGCCAAGTCCGGCATCGGCATCGACGAAATCCTCGAAGCCATCGTGGCCAAGATACCCGCGCCCAAGGGCGACCGCGACGCGCCGCTGAAGGCGATGCTGGTCGATAGCTGGTACGACCCCTATCTGGGCGTCGTCATCCTGGTGCGCGTCATGGACGGCGTGATCAGGAAGGGCCAGCAGATCAGGTTCATGATCGGCGGCACGGAGCATCTGATCGACCGCGTTGGCTGCATGCGGCCCAAGATAGAGCAGCTTGCCGAACTCGGCCCCGGCGAGGTCGGCTTCATCACCGCGCAGATCAAGGATATCAGCCAGACCCGCGTCGGCGACACGATCACCACGGTCAAGGGCGGCGCGGCCGAACCGCTCGAAGGCTTCAAGGAAGTGCAGCCGGTGGTGTTCTGCGGCCTCTTCCCGGTCGATGCCAATGATTTCGAGAAGCTGCGCGAGAGCATCTCCAAGCTGCGCCTGAACGACGCCAGCTTCTCCTTCGAGATGGAGACGAGCGCCGCGCTGGGCTTCGGTTTCCGTTGCGGCTTCCTCGGTCTTCTTCACCTTGAGATCATCCAGGAGCGCCTCAGCCGCGAATATGATCTCGACCTCATCACCACCGCGCCGTCGGTCGTGTATGAGATGCACATGAAGGACGGGACGGTGAAGCATCTTCACAACCCGGCCGACATGCCTGATCCCAATCATATCGAGATGATCGAGGAGCCGTGGATCGAAGCGACCATCTATGTCCCCGACGAATATCTGGGTTCGCTGCTGAAGCTCTGCCAGGATCGGCGCGGCATCCAGAAGGACCTGACCTATGTCGGCGGCCGTGCGCAG